>DXLT01000056.1:0-7170 GCA_019414555.1 Collinsella sp. | reverse complement strand
TTGCGGGTTCTTTACGGGAATGTAGTGTGGGCTGCGGAAACGTGGTTCTTTCCGTACAATAGTGCAATTCGTGTAAGCGCAGGAAAGGGACATTCATGGCAGACATGATCGAGATCAAGCATCTCAACAAGTACTTTGGCGACCTGCATGTGCTCAAAGATATCAATCTCACCGTCAAGCGCGGCGAGAAGCTCGTAATGATCGGGCCTTCCGGTTCGGGTAAGTCGACGCTCATCCGTTGCGTCGATTATCTGGAGGAGCCCACGTCGGGCGAGGTCATCATCGACGGCACGCCGCTTACCAAGAAGAATCACCTGGAGATGGCTCGCAAGTACAGCTCCATGGTGTTTCAGCAGTTCAACCTGTATCCCAACATGACGGTGCTCGGCAACCTGACGCTCGCGCCCATCAAGCTACAAAAGAAGAGCAAGGAGGAGGCGACCGAGATCGCCATCGCCGCGCTCAAGCGCGTCGGCATGGCGCATAAGGCCGGCGAGTATCCGCAGAACCTCTCGGGCGGTCAGCAGCAGCGCATCGCCATCGCCCGTGCCCTGTGCACCAAGCAGCCCATCATCCTGTTTGACGAGCCGACCTCGGCGCTCGACCCCGAGATGGTCCAGGAAGTCCTGGACGTTATGATTGAGCTCGCGCAGGAGGACATCACCATGATCTGCGTGACGCACGAGATGGGCTTTGCGCGCCAGGTGGCCGACCGTGTCATCTTTATGGAGGACGGCCGTATCCTGGAGGAGGGCACGCCCGAGCACTTCTTCGATAACCCCGAGAACCCGCGCTGCCGCGAGTTCCTGTCCAAGATTCTGCACTAGGCGCGGTGATGGACATGACGGATATGACGAGGGCGGCCGTGTCGCGCCGTCACTTTTTGCAGCTGGCGGGCGCCGGCATGCTCGCGTTGACGGGGACCGCGCTTACCGGTTGTGGCAACTCCACCAGTGGCGAGGGCTCCGACAAGGGGTCCAAGCTTGCGGCCATTAAGTCGCGTGGCCATCTGAATGCCGGCGTTAAGAAGGACGTTCCCGGTTACGGCTATTACGACACCGCCAAGGGCCGCTTTGAGGGCATGGAAGTCGATTTGTGCTACCAGATCGCCGCTGCCGTCTTTGGTGTGAGCTACAAGGATGCTCGCGCCCAGGAGCTAGTCGAGTTTACCGACGTAACGCCCAAGACGCGCGGCCCGCTGATCGACAACGGCCAACTCGACGTGGTCGCGGCGACCTACACCATAACCGACGAGCGCAAGAAGAGCTGGGATTTCTCGACGCCATACCGCACCGACTACGTGGGACTCATGGTCAAGAAGCGTTCGGGCTTTACTTCGATTGAGGATTTGGATGGCAAGGTCATTGGCGTGAGCCAGGGTGCCACCACGCAGGGCCTGATTGAGCAGATGATCAAGGACAACGGCTTTAGCTGCAAGCCCGAGTTTAGGGCCTTTAGCGGCTACCCCATCATCAAGAGTTCGCTCGACGCCGGCAATATCGACGTCTTTGCCATGGACCGCTCCACGCTGGCCGGTTACATGAACGAGACCGTTGAGCTGCTGCAGCCCGAGGTCAAGTTTGGCGAGCAGGGCTACGGCGTGGCGACCAAGAAGGGCTGCGACCTTTCTGCCGTGGTCGATCAGGTGATTTGCGATCGCCTGGCCGATGGCTGGCTCGACCAAGAGGTCAAGACCTGGGGTCTTGTATAGGCGCATCGTCCAAGGAAGGAATCAAATGCTCGAAGGATTATTTGACGCCGACCGTTGGTCGACGACATTTCAAAATATGGGGCCCTTCTGGGAGGGCTTTGGCGTGACGCTACAGGTGGTCGTTGCCGGTCTGCTGCTGTCGCTGGTGCTGGGCACATTGCTGGGCGTGTTCTCTACCACTCGCTCGCGCGTGCTGCGCGCCATAAGCCGCGTGTACGTGGAGTTTTACCAGAACACCCCGTTGCCCGTGCAGGTGCTCTTTATGTACATGGCCGGTCCGCAGTTTTTGCAGGCCATAACCGGTGCCGACCAGCCGGTGCGCATCGCGCCGTTCGTGCTGGGCTTCTTGGGCGTGGGCCTGTATCACGCGGCCTACATTTCGGAGGTCATCCGCACTGGTATCGAGGCGGTTCCGCGCGGTCAGATGGAGGCGGCCCAGAGCCAGGGCTTCACCCGTGCGCAGGCGTATTGGTACATCGTGCTGCCCCAGACATTCAAGATCATTCTGCCGCCGCTGTGTAACCAGGCGCTCAACCTGGTCAAGAACACGTCGGTGCTGGCACTTGTGGCCGGCGGCGACCTTATGTATCGTTCCGACAACTTTGTGAGTCTGTACGGTTATTTGCAGGGATACATCGTCTGCTGCCTTATGTACTTCATCATCTGCTTTCCGCTCGCCATGCTGGTGCAGTGGCTCGAGCGCCGCTCCAAGGAGCGTCCGCGCGGCGTGAGCCTGGCCGAGCTGGGGCTCGACAACGTAGAGGAGGCCTAGCGCATGGAAATCTTCAACGCGACCAACCTGCTCTACATTTGGGGCGGCTTTGTTAAGACGATCGAGATCTCGGCGCTGTCGATCTTTTTCTCGCTCATCTTTGGCACGGTGCTGGCGCTCGTTAAGAGCTATGCGCCCCGCCCGTTCCGTATTTTGGTGAGCGCCTATATTGAGCTGTTCCGTTGCACGCCAAACCTGCTGTGGATCCTGTTTATCTACTTTACGGTGCAGGGTTTGGATATTGTGATCTCGACCATCGCCTTTACGCTGTTTACCAGCGCCGTTATGGCCGAGATTGTGCGCGGCGGCCTCAACTCGATTCCGCGCGGGCAGTTTGAGGCGGCACAGAGCCAGGGCTTTGGCTTCTTTGCCACCATGCGCTACATCATTCTGCCGCAGACGTTTAAGACAATCATCCCGGCGCTGTTTAGCCAGTGCACGACCGTCATTAAGGACAGCTCGTATCTTTCGGGCATTAACGTGGCCGAGCTCATGTACACGGCAAACGTCGTGATGGCCCACGCGATCGACCTGTCGCAGGTGCTTATGCTCTACGGCCTGGTGTTTGCGATGTACTTTGTGCTCAACTTTGGTATCTCGTTGCTGGTGAGGGCGTATCAGAGGCGAATGGTGGCAGCGTAGAATGTGGCAAAGGGACAGTCCCTTTGTCACATAGAGAAAGGAATCGCGATGAGCGATCTGGAGAATAAGAAGAGTCCTGTGGTCATTACCATCGCGCGCGACTTTGGCGCCGAGGGCCACGAGATTGGTCGTATCCTCGCCGATGAGCTGGGGATTCCGCTGTACGATAACGAGCTGCTGGTGCGTGCTTCGCTGCGCGCGGGCGAGTCGCTCGACAAGATGGCCGCCTACGACGAGCGTCTGGCCGTGGAGAACATGGCGTTTCTGCCCGACCGCTACGATGCGCGTTCGTACTCGGACAAGTTGTTCCAAAAGATGAGCCAGGTGATTTTGGATCTGGGCGAGACCGAGAGCTGCATTATCGAAGGTCGTCTGTCCGATTACCTGTTGCGTAACAACCCCAACCACATTGCCGTGTTGGTGACCGCTCCCTTTGAGGACCGCGTCGAGATCGTGCGCAAGAAGCGTGGCCTTAACAAGAAGAAGGGCGCTAAGCTGGTTAAACAGCAGCAGAAGGCGCGTGAGGCGTTCTATAAGCGCTACAGTGCCGGAAAGTGGAAGATGACGAGCGGCAAGGACATCGTCGTCAACCGCGCCAAGCTGGGCCGCGAAGGCTGCAAGGACGTCATCGCCGCAGCCTACCGCTACAAGGTGGCCCAACTCGAAGGCTAGTCGACCAAAACCACCACAAAGGGGACAGGCACCTTTGTGGTGGTAGGGCGATCGGCATAGAAAAAGTCCCCGCCGGGCGTGTGCTCGACGGGGACTTTGCCGTTTGATGGCTAACGCTGTAGGTGATTACTCGCCCAGCAGGCTCTTGGTGATGGAGGCAGCGGCCTTCTTGCCGGCGCCCATCGCCAGAATGACCGTAGCGGCACCGGTGACGATGTCGCCGCCGGCCCAGATGCGGGGATCGGTGGTCTGGCCGGTCTCCTCGTCGGCGACGATGTAGCCCCACTTGTTGAGCTCCATCTTGCCACCGATCTTCTTTGCGAAGGGGTTGGCGTTGGTGCCGATAGCCGAGATCGCGACATCGCAGGGAATCTCCTCGATGGCGCCCTCGATGGGCACCGGGCGACGACGGCCGGACTCGTCGGGCTCGCCGAGCTCCATCTTCTGGACCTTGACGGCGCATACGGAGCCGTCCTCGCCAGCGACAAACTCGAGCGGGGAGACGAGCGGCAGAACCTCGACGCCCTCGGCCTTGGCATGGTGCAGCTCGGCGCGACGGCAGGGCATCTCGTCCTCGGTACGACGGTAGGCGATGATGGCGTGCTCGGCGCCCAGGCGCTTGGCGGTACGGACGGCGTCCATAGCCACGTTGCCGCCACCAAAGACGACGACGTTCTTGCCATGCTTGGTGGGGGTGTCGTACTCGGGGAACTTGTTGGCCTTCATCAGGTTCACGCGGGTGAGGTACTCGTTGGCGAAGAAGACGTTGGGCAGGTTCTCGCCGGGGACGTTGAGGAACTTGGGCAGGCCAGCGCCGGTCGCCACGTAGATGGCGTCGAAGCCCTGCTCGAACAGCTCCTCGGCCGTGGCCATGTTTCCCACGACGGAGTTGTACTCAAACTTGACGCCCATGTCCTCCAGGCCGTCGATCTCGCGCTTGACGACTGCCTTGGGCAGACGGAACTCGGGGATGCCGTAGACCAGCACGCCGCCGCCGGTGAAGAATGCCTCAAAGACGGTGACGTCAAAACCGTTGCGGGCGAGCTCGCCGGCGCAGGTGATGCCGGACGGGCCGGAACCGACGACGGCGACCTTCTTGCCGTTCTTGGGAGCCATCTTGGGCGTGGAGGCGAGCTCGGGGCGGTCACCCAGGAAGCGCTCGAGCTGGCCGATGGCCACGGGCTCGGACTTCTTGCCACGGATGCACTTGCCCTCGCACTGGTTCTCCTGCGGGCAGACGCGGCCGCAGATGGCGGGAAGCATGGAGTCCTCGCGGATGGTATCGAGAGCGCCGCCGAAGTCCTTCGCGCGGATCTGCTCGATAAAGCGGGGGATGTTGATGTTGACGGGGCAGCCCTCAACACAGAACGGCTTCTTGCAGTTGAGGCAGCGCTCGGCCTCGGCCAGCGCCATCTCCTCGGTGAAGCCCTTGTCGACGGGGCGGAAGTCGCAGGCGCGCTCGGCAGCCGGCTCCTCGTTATCGGGGGTGCGGGGCGACTTCATATCGGCAACGAAACGACCGTTAACTAGTGGCATGCGCAGCTCTTTTCCTCATAGGCCTTGAGGGACTCGCCCTCTTCGGAACGGTAAGCGGCCTGGCGGGCACGAAGGTCATCCCAGTCGACCAGGGTGGCATCGAAGTCGGGGCCGTCGACGCAAGCGAACTTGGTCACGCCGCCCACCTCGACGCGGCAGCAGCCGCACATACCGGTGCCGTCAACCATGATGGGGTTGAGCGACGCGGTGATGGGGGTGTCGTACTTCTGGGCGGTGAGGGTCGAGAACTTCATCATCGGAACGGGGCCGACGCAGAAGACCTGGCTCACGGCCTTGTCCTGCAGCAGGCGCTCCAGCGGAGCGGTTACAACGCCCTGCTCGCCGTAGGAACCGTCGTCGGTAGTGATGTGGATGTGGTCCTCGTCGAGGAGCTCGCGGAACTGGTCCTCCATGAGCAGGAGGTCCTTGGTGCGGGCGCCCATGATGGCGTGGACCTCGTGGCCGGTCTCGACCAGGTGCTTGGCGACCGGGAAGGCAATTGCCAGGCCAACGCCGCCGCCAATGACGGCGCAGGGGCCCTCGGCCATCTCGGTGGGAACGCCCAGCGGGCCCACGACGTCGCGCAGCGACTCGCCGGCCTCGTAGGTGGAAAGCATTTCGGTGGTCTTGCCGATCACCATGAAGATGAACTCGACCCAGCCCTCGTCACCGTTCCAGCCGGCCAGGGTAAACGGGACACGCTCGCCCGTCTCGTTGGCGCGAACCATGAGGAACTGTCCAGCGTGCGCATGCTTGGCGATTGCAGGCGCCTCGATGCGGAACTTGAACACCTTCTCCGAGAACTGCGTCTTCTCCAGGATCTTATACATAGAACCCCTCTCTTGTTAGGGCCGCCGAACCGTGCCTCCACGGAAATGGACGGTAGCCCGAATAAAACCGTACGCGCACAGGCGTTGTGCAGACATACGGTGCAAATTATACCCTCATGGACATGTCACTTACGTGTGTCTTCGGCGGTTGGGAGCAGGGTTTGTCCACTTTGGCCTACCAAATAGGGAAAGGTTTATTTTGGTCGGTTTTATCAGGCAAAACGGCAAAGGGGGCCGGCCTCGGGTTGTGATGAGGCCGGCCCCCTTTGGGGCGCTATGTGTGTATGGCAGTGCGGGGTTTATTTCGATGCGGCCACCGGGGCGTTTTCGTAGATAAAACCTGCCAAAATAAACCTGTCCCTAAATAGTAGGTTTTAGTGCTTGCCGTTGGCGGAGGCGGCGCCGTTGACGTGGTCGCGGGCATAGATCACGCCGTGGACGATGGCTAGACCGGCGGCATCTGCGGCACGGGCGCAGGTGTCCTGGAAGTCCTCGGCTTCGCGGGCGCGCAGCTGCTTGAGCACGTAGTCTGCTACGGCCATCTTGCCGGGAGGGTTGCCGATGCCGGTGCGGATACGGCTAAAGTCGCGGCTGCCCATCTTGTCGATGATGGAGCGCAGGCCGTTGTGGCCGGCATGGCCTCCGCCCACCTTAACACGCACGTCGCCGGCGGGAATATCGAGCTCGTCGTGGATTACGAGCAGCTCCTCGGCCTTGATCTTGTACTCGCGGCAGAGCTTGGAGATGGGGCCACCCGAGGTATTCATATACGACTGCGGCTTGACCAGTACAATCTGGCGCTTACCGCCCTCTTCCTCGGGATCGTTGATGTTGATGAGCGCGACCTCGGCGCCGGCCTGGTTTTTCCAGTACGTGACGCCGGCCTGACGGGCCAGCTCGTCGATCGCTTTGAAGCCAGCGTTGTGGCGGGTTTCGGCATACTCATCGCCAGGGTTGCCAAGTCCGGCAACCATGCGAATCTTAAGCGGCTGTGCAGCTGCCATGTT
>DXLT01000055.1:0-7219 GCA_019414555.1 Collinsella sp. | reverse complement strand
AAAGACTCGGCCATCTAACTCGCCCCCTTCATTAGTTGCGGTGAAATAGGGATTGTTTTGCGGCTCTGATGGTGTAAACAGTCCGTATTTCACCGCAAGTGCGAGACGCTACCGGGGCACAAAAAAGCTGCGGCGCCGCTTGGAGGAAAAGACCGGAAGCAAGGGTCCATTCCTCCAGACGGCGCCGCAGCTGTTTTGATGGCTCGGCTTTCGTCGATATGGCTTAGTTGAGCGCGACTGTCAGCCGAGTAGACAAAGCGGCTCGGGGGCGTGTCGCTTCCGTCACGTTCTATCAGCATACAAGACGGTTTTGGTTCTTGTCCGTGACGGAAACGGCGCGCTTCCGAGCCGCTTTAAAAGAAAGGGGGCGAGGTCTAGGGCACACCCCCTTTCACGATAGAGAGCTAAACCTAGCCGCGGACCTTCTTGACGACGTCCATGGCCTCGCGGGCGATCTGCTCGACCTTGGAGAAGTCGCCGTCGGCAAACAGGGCCGGCTTGACCATCCAGGTGCCACCGCAGGCGATGATGGCGGAGGAGCTCAGGTACTCCTCGACGTTGGCGGTGCTCACGCCGCCGGTGGGCATAAAGCGGTGACCGACAAACGGAGCGGCGAGGGCCTTGATGGTGTTCAGGCCGCCATACTGGGACGCGGGGAAGAACTTGGTGACCTTGAGGCCCAGGTTCTCGGCTGCGGTGACCTCGGAGGGGGTTACGGTGCCGGGAAGGACAGGCAGGTCGATGTCGATGCAGTGCTTCACAACGTCCTCGTTGTAACCCGGAGAGACGATGAACTTGGCACCGGCTGCGCGGGCCTGCTCAACCTGCTCGACGGTCAGGACGGTGCCGGCGCCAACGCACATCTCGGGCTCGGCCTCGGCCATAGCGGCGATGCACTCGGCGGCGCAGGCGGTGCGGAAGGTGACCTCGGCGGACTTCATGCCAGCTGCCATAAGGGCGTGGGCGAGCGGAGCGGCGTCCTCGACCTTGTCGAGCACGACGACCGGCACGATGCCCAGGGACTCAAGCGTGGTGTAGAACTGATCGAACATAATGTTCCTTTCGATGTATGGCGCGCATGGGCGCGTGATTGCCAAATATGCTGGTCAGGAGCCGATTTTGGATTGGTTATCGGAGGCACTGCTTGGGGTTCAAGCAATTCCAAAACCAGCTGCTCGACCAGTCATGTAGGGAATGCCAGGCAAAATCGGAATGGGACTGGTGGTTTTGTCCGGCCGGAGGAATCGGGGAGCGGGCCGCAGGGGTATGGGATTGGAAAGCTGCGGCCCGCGGAATGGAGACGGACTAGCGCGCGACGCGGGTGCCACCGTCGGCGGCGGATGCCACGGCTGCGATCTCGTCTGCGGTCACCAAGTTGGAATCGCCCTTGATGGTGAGCTTGAGGATCGACGCTGCAATGGCGTAGTTGACGGCGTCCTGCGGGTCAAAATCGTTGATGAGGGCATGGACGAGGCCGGCGTTGAAAGCGTCGCCGGCGGCAACGCCCTCGAGCACGTGCACGTCGTGAGCAGGGGAGAACCAGTGCTCGCCGCTCTCGGCGTCAAAGAGCATGCCCATCCAGATGGAGCGCTCGACGCAGGAGATGTTGCGGACGACCGAGGCGACCTTCTTGCAGCCGTACTCGGCGCAGATCTGGCGGGCCATCTCGACGTAGGTGTCGCGCTCCTCGATGCCGTGGGCAAGGGAACCGGAGACGCAGGTCATGCCGAGGCCGGCAGGCGCATCCTCGTCGTTGGCGATGCAGATGTCGACGAGCGGCAGGAGTTCCTTCATGGTGGCCTGCGATTTCTCGGGCGACCACATCTTGCCGCGATAGTTCACGTCGCACACGGTGGTGATGCCCTTGGCGCGGCAGGCGGCGAGCGCCTCCTTGCAGGCGGCGGCCATCTCGTCGGAGACGGCGGGGGTCACGCCGGAGAAGTAGAAGACATCGATGCCCTTGAGGGTCTCGTCCCAGTCAAAAACATCGCGCTTGGCCATGTTGATGGCAGAGAACTTGCGGTCGTAGACGCAGCCGTTGCCGCGCTGCGAGGCGCCGACCTCAAACACATAGGAGCCAAGACGGTCGCCCTGACGCACGACGCGCGTTGTGTCGACGCCGTAGGCCTTCAGCGAGCGCAGCGCGCACTCGCCTAGGCGGTTGGCCGGAACAACGGAGACGTAAGCGGCCTTGTCGCCCTGGTAGGCCAGGGAAAGCGCAGTGTTGGCCTCGGCGCCGCCGTAGCGGACGTCAAACTCGGTTGCCTGCTCAATACGCAGGTGGTCTTTGGGCGAGAGTCTCATCATGATCTCGCCGAAGGTAAGAACCGTTTTACCCATGGTCGCGCAGCTCCTTTTACTCGTGCGTACACCTTTGATATGGCGTTGGCACGCAGGTGCCAAGACGGTAGGGTGCGTCTTTGCACCTGCGTGCCAACGCTCGCCGAAATCGGTTTACGAAATCGGTTTCGTTTCGAGTTGTAGTATACTCACCTACAGCGTTTTGCAACCGAGATTTTTAAAAAAATGCCTAAAATGGCTCAGATCGCCGACAATTGGGAAACGGGGTGCGTTATGGCGCAGATGAGAATCAAGGACATTGCCGCCGAGGCGGGCGTGAGCCCGGCCACGGTCTCGCGCTATCTCAACAACCGCCCCGGGCAAATGACCGAGGAGACCCGTGCTCGCATCGCGGCAGTTATCGAGCGCACCGGCTATCGCCCACGTGCCGCCGCGCGCAATCTGCGCAGCTCGCGTACGAACCTCATCGGTGTGATTCTGGCTGACATCGCCAACCCGTTCTCGAGCGCCATGCTCGAGAGCCTTTCCGCCAGCGCCGCGGCGCGCGGCTGCTCGCTCATGACGGCCATTAGCGGCAACGATCCCGCCAAGGAGGCCGAGTCGCTCACCAGACTTATCGATGCCGGCGTGGACGGTCTGGTCGTCAACACCTGCGGAGGCAATGACGAGGCAATCGCCGCGGCAGCGGGACGCCTGCCCGTAGTGCTGCTCGACCGCAACGTTGCCGACGGCGGTGTCGATCTGGTGACATCTAACAACCGTGAGCTGGTCGCCGGCTTGGTAGACGCCTTGGCCGCCGCTGGCAGCGAGCGCCTGTGCCTGCTCACCGAGGCAAGCGACGACAGCCCCGTGCGTCGCGAGCGTGCCGAGGCCTTTGCCGACGAGCTTTCGCGACGCGACCTTGCGGGCGAGGTCGTCACCTTGGCCGATGGTGGCGCCACGGGCGTCGGTCGCTTGGACGAGACCATCCGCGGCTATGCAGGCAAAAAGCTCGGCCTCATTGCCGTCAACGGCTTGGTCTTCCTGCGTTTGACCGAGGCGCTGGCGCAGCTTGGTCCCTCGCTGCCGGCTGGTCTTAAGATCGCGACATTTGACGATTATCCCTGGAACCACGTGCTCTTTGGCGGTGTGACCACGGCCGCGCAAGACACCCTTACCATCGCCGAGCGCGTGGTCGAGCGCCTGTCCGAGCGCATCGACGTCGTCACCACCACGGTGGGCGAGGCCGCAAAGCTCGCCCCCAAGCGTATCGAGGTCCCCGGCCACATCGAACACCGCGCTTCGACCTCGCGCTAGCCGCTCGTTCGCAACGGCCTGTTCGCGCACGTTTTTTGAGCGCTTGATACGCTTTAACCCTGCGGAAACATTTTTCTGCGATAGTATCTGCGATATAGACCAGTCGAAACCCGCCCGAAAGAAAGGGGAGCGACATGAACCAGCAGAACATCGATTACGTACTCCGCTCCGTGGAGCAGCGTGACATCCGCTTTGTGCGTCTGTGGTTTGTCGACATTCTCGGCCGCCTCAAGAACTTTGCCATTAGCCCCGAGGACCTCGAGGTCGCTTTTGAGGAGGGTATTGGCTTTGACGGCTCCGCCATCGAGGGCTTTGCCACGCCCGAGGAAGCCGACATGCTGGCGTTTCCCGATGCTTCGACCTTCCAGATTTTGCCGTGGCGCCCGAGCCATAACGGCGTCGCCCGCGTGTTCTGCGATGTGTGCACCCCCGACCGCAAGCCGTTTGCCGGCGACCCGCGCGATGCCCTGCGCCGCATGTTCCGTAAGGCCGAGAAGGCTGGCTATCTGCTTAACGTGGGCGCCGAGCTGGAGTATTACTACTTCCCCGACGAGCACACGCCCGAGCCGCTCGACAACGTGGGCTACTTCGATCTTTCGGTGAGCGATGCCGCTCGCGACCTGCGCCGCAACACGGTCCTCACGCTCGAGAAGATGTCCGTGCCCGTGGAGTACACCTTCCACGCCGCCGGCCGCTCGCAGCACGGCATGAGCCTGCGCCACGCCGAGGCCCTGAGCATGTCCGACGCCATCACCACGGCCAAACTCATCATTAAGCAGCAGGCCTACGAGAGCGGTTGCCACGCCTCCTTTATGCCCAAGCCGTTGGCGGGCGAGGACGGCAGCGCCATGTTTTTGCATCAGTCGCTGTTCGACCACGACGGCAACAACGTCTTTTGGGGCGAGGACGACGAGAAGTACCATCTCTCCGATATCGCCAAGCACTATATGGCCGGCATCCTGGCGCATGCGCGCGAGATCAGCGCCATCACCAACCCCACGGTCAACTCGTACAAGCGCATCACCACGGGTGGCGACTCCGTGCCGCAGTACGCCACGTGGGGCCTGCGCAACCGCGCGAGTATGGTCCGCATTCCGGTCTACAAGCCCGGCAAGCAGCTGTCCACGCGCATCGAGCTTCGTAGCCCCGATCCCATGGCTAACCCGTATCTGGTCAACGCCGTCACGCTGGCGGCTGGTCTCGACGGCATCGAGCGCAAGCTGGAGCTCCCGCCCGAGGCAACGGCCGAGACGCTCAAGCTTACCGACCGTCAGATGGTCGAGGCCGGCTACACGCCGCTGCCGCGCTCGCTCAAAGAGGCGCTCGACGTGTTTGAGGACTCGCAGTTTATGAAGGATGCCCTCGGCGAGCACATCCACAGCTTCTTCCTCAAAAAGAAGCGCGACGAGTGGCATAAGTTTGAGTCTACGATCACCGAGTGGGAGATCAAGCACTACCTGGCGAACTCCTAATCGCGCTGGCTTGTTCCAGTACGATTGAGCTCATTTCTTTGGAGGCCGATATGTCCGAAAAGAGTGCCCTGTTCATGGCGCGCACGACGCGCTTCCACGAGTTTGCCCGCAGTTTGACGACCACCCTGGGTGTCGAGGTGAGCCTGGCAACCCCCGATTCGCCGACTGCGGCGCACGACTTTGACCTGCTGATCCTCGATTCCGATGGCATCCGCAGCGACCGCATCGATCAGATTGCCAAGTGGCTTGACGATCGCGGCGGCGTCCCCATGCTGGTGATCGTTGACGACGAGGCGCTCGGCATCCTGCGTCTGCCGAACCACGCGCATGCCGACTTTGTATGCCCCACGGCGACGCCCAACGAGCTCAAGGCTCGCGCGCAGCGCCTGATGGGCGAGGAGGAGACCGTCGCCGCCGACGATGTGCTCAACATCGATAACCTCGAGATCAACCTTGCTACCTACCAGGTGACGCTCGATAACGAGCCCATCGACCTGACGCTGATGGAGTACTCGCTGCTGAGCTTTTTGGCGACGCATCCCAACCGCGCCTACAGCCGCGAGGTGCTGCTGCACCGCGTATGGGGCTTTGAGTACTGCGGCGGCACGCGCACCGTCGACGTGCACATTCGACGCATCCGCTCCAAGGTGGGCCCGCAGATCGCGGCGCACATTACCACCGTCCGCGGCGTGGGCTATCTGTTTAAGGACTAGATTTCCATCACAAAGGGGACAGGCACCTTTGTGATGGTTTTGCCGCATGCGTGGATTTCTTTCGAGTTTGTAGCAGAACTTAAGCCTTCCTAAAAGATTGCGTTCTCATACACGTTCGCCCGCATATTGGGGTACAACTCAACGTGAACAATGATGGCCCGCCATATGTTTGGCGGGCCTTTGGTTATTCGACGAAAGGATCGCAGCCATGAGCGAGTACGATTCCCAGCGTCCCCAGGATGCGGGCAACGCCGGCGAGACCCAGCAGCAGCCGCGCGTGCAGGTGGAGTCGACGCCTGCCGGTAGCAACATTCCCTACGTGCAGGCCTACGACACGCAGACCGGAAAGCCGCTGGGCGGTGCGCAGGTCGTGAACAAGCACACGGTGGTCAAGACCAAGACCAAAAAGCTGCCGATCTTTATTACGGCGCTCGCCGGCTGTGCCTGCGGTGCCCTGCTGGTCATCGCGCTCATTATGAGCGGCACGCTCGATATCGGTGGCGGCAAGAATGCCGTGACGGCGGGTGCTTCGGGTTCATCGACGCAAAAGATTACGATTGACTCCGAGGACACCACGCTGGCCGAGGCCGTTTCTGCCAAGGCCCTGCCCTCCGTCGTTTCCATTACTGCCACTTCGAGCGGCGGCCAGAATGGCTCGCTTTCGCAGTCTGCCGACGAGTCGGATAACTCGGGCAGCGTCGGTTCGGGCGTGGTGCTCGATACCGAGGGCCATATCCTCACCAACAACCATGTGGTCGACGGCTATGACCAGTACGTGGTGACCATGGACGACGGCACCACCTACGAGGCCGAGTTCGTGGGCAACGACGCCTCGAGCGACCTGGCCGTCATCAAGCTCAAGGATGCCGATGCCTCCAAGCTTACCCCGATCGAGATCGGCGACTCTTCCAAGCTCAACGTGGGCGAGTGGGTTATGGCGATCGGCTCGCCGTTCGGCAACGAGCAGTCTGTCTCCACCGGTATCGTCTCGGCGCTGTATCGCTCCACGGCCATGAGTTCTACCAGCGGTAACACCATCTATGCCAACATGATTCAGACCGATGCCGCCATCAACCCGGGCAACTCCGGCGGCGCGCTCGTCAACGACAATGGCGAGCTTGTGGGTATCAACTCGCTCATCGAGAGCTATTCGGGCTCCAGCTCGGGCGTGGGCTTCGCCATTCCGGTTAACTACGCCAAGAACATTGCCGACCAGATCATCGACGGCAAGACGCCGGTGCATCCGTACATGGGTGCTACGCTTTCGAGCGTCAACGCGCTCAACGCTCGCACCAACAAGCTGAGCACCGATAGCGGCGCGTATGTGGCGAGCGTCGTTGAGGATGGTCCTGCTGCCAAGGCCGGCATTCAGGAGGGCGACGTCATCACCAAGCTGGGCGACGACGATATCACGAGCGCCGATGGCCTGATCATCGC
>DXLT01000054.1:0-7354 GCA_019414555.1 Collinsella sp. | reverse complement strand
ATCCGCATTGCCGCTCACCTGCTGATGCCGCTCATGCCCCAGACTTCTGTCGAGGCCCTGCGCCGCCTGTCCTGTGAGGGCGAGGCCGCGAGCGACGACCTCAAGGGCATTTGTACTTGGGGCCTGCTTGCCGGCGGTCAGCCCGTCGAGAAGGGCGATCCGCTGTTCCCGCGTCTGGCGTAGAGACCGCGCGAGCGCCATATCGGCAATTTGCTGTTTAGCTGTAAGGGCATGGCCGCCACGGTCCATGCCCTTTTGTTTCAAGACGCCGCCATCATGCTAAGGAGGCAACCATGACAACTTCGCCTTTGGCAAACCCCACGGCCACCAGGGAGCTGCTGGAGGAGTTTGGCCTTGCGACCAAGCATCGCCTGGGCCAGAACTTTCTAATCGACAATCATGTGATCGAGCGTATCTGCGAGCTTTCCGAGCTCACGGGCGATGAGCGCGTGCTCGAGGTTGGCCCGGGCGTTGGTACGCTCACGCTTGCGCTGCTGCAGGAGGCGGCGTGTGTCACGTCGATCGAGGCCGACCCCGAGCTCGAGCCGGTGCTCGATGCCCACGCCGCCGACTACGCCAACTTCCGCTTTATCATGGGCGACGCGCTCAAGGTGGGTCCGGAGCAGATTGAGCAGGCTGCGGGCGGTGAGCCGACGGTGTTTGTCGCGAACCTGCCCTATAACGTGGCGGCGACGATCATCCTGCAGTTCTTCCAGACGATGCCTGCACTCAAGCGCGCCGTCGTCATGGTTCAAAAGGAGGTTGCCGATCGTATTGCCGCAGTGCCGGGTAACAAGACCTATGGTGGCTACACGGCAAAGCTGGGCCTGTATGCGCAGGTTACGGGTCGCTTTGAGGTTCCGCCGCGTTGCTTTATGCCGGCGCCGCACGTTGACTCGGCTGTCGTGCGTATCGACCGTGTTGACGGCGTGGTGCCCGAAGGACTCGATCGCGAATTTGTGGCCCGCGTGATTGATGCTGCATTTGCCCAGCGTCGCAAGACCATCCGCAATTCCATGAGCGCCAACGGCTTTGCCAAGGACGTGCTCGATGCCGCCTTTGAGGCTTGCGGTATCGCACCCACCACGCGCGCCGAGACGCTTGATGTTGCCGACTTTGTCCGTCTGGCCCGGGAGCTAATCCATGATGCCTAATGCCGCACGCGTGACGTTTACCAAGAAAAAGAAGACGGTCGCCTGCCCCGTGCCCTTGGCACCGCTTGCCGACACGCATGCGCATCTGCTTTCGTTTTGGGGCAAAGAAGTGCCCGAGACGCTCGTGCGCGCCAAAGCCGCGGGCGTCGACCTGTTGGTGACGATGTTCGACCCCATCGCTGACAAACGCAGCGTGACGGACTATAGCGACTGGCTCGTGCGCGAAATTCTGCCGATGCAGGATATCCCGCAGATCAAGTATCTTGCCGGCGTGCATCCGTATGGCGCGCCGGACTATACCGACGACGTTCACGCACAGGTCGTTGCCGCACTCGATGACCCTTTGTGCGCCGGTATCGGCGAGATCGGTCTGGACTACCACATGGATTACGACGACGATATCGCGCCGGCGCCCCACGACGTGCAGATCGACTGTATGGCGCGCCAACTCGAGGTCGCCGTACGCCGCAATGTGCCGGTAGAGCTGCATCTGCGTCATGAGGATACGGACGAGGAGCGCACCTCGCATGTGGACGCCTACAACGTGTTGCGCGAGGTCGACGTGCCCCAGGCCGGTTGCGTACTGCACTGCTTTGGCGAGGACCGCGCCACGATGGAGCGCTTTGTGGAGCTGGGCTGCTATATCGCCTATGGTGGCGCGGCCACCTTTAAGCGCAACGACGACGTGCGCGAGGCATTTGCGGCAACCCCACTCGATCGAATTTTGTTCGAGACGGATTGCCCGTATATGGCTCCGGAGCCCATCCGCGGTCTTGAATGCGAGCCCGCAATGATCTCCATTACGGCAAACGCGCTGGTTAACGACCGTGTCGATCGCACAGGTGAGGACGCCGAAACAATCGCGCAAGCCGCTTGGGAAAATGCCTGCAAACTTTTTCAAAAATAGTTCTTGCGTTCGCGGTGGCGCTCCGTTATTCTAATTCCTGCACGCGGGCGTGGCGGAATTGGCAGACGCGTACGGTTCAGGTCCGTATGGGGGCAACCCCATGAAGGTTCAAGTCCTTTCGCCCGCACCATTAAATGAAAGAGCTCCCAGCGATGGGAGCTTTTTTGTTATGAGCCCATCGCAGGGACTTGAACCTGCGAAGGAGCGAGCGTAAAGAAAACGCGGAGCGTTTTAGCGAGCTGGCGAGTCCGCCGGCAGGCGGGCGAAGCCGGTGCGGATCCGCGCAGCGGATACGCGGACGTCCTTTCGCCCGCACCATTAAATGAAAGAGCTCCCAGCAATGGGGGCTTTTTTGTTATGCACAATCTCCTTGGACGGGTATCCTAATGCCAACGTGTGCCTATCAGAGGAGAGACCATGCTGTTGTCCGGTATCATTGCCGCCCTTACGAGCCTTTTGATTCCCATCATCATTTTGTTGCTGCTGCTTCCCAACGCCTGCTATGTCGTTGAACAACAGCATGCCGTGATCATCGAGCGTCTGGGCAAGTTTAACCGCATCGTCAACGCGGGCTTCCACATGAAGGTGCCCGTGATCGACCGCAAAGCCGCCACGGTGAGTCTGCGCACCATGAAAAACGGTTTTGGTATCGACGTTAAGACCCAGGATAATGTGACCATCGGCCTCGAGGTCTCTGCTCAGTACCACGTGAGCTATGACATGGGTGCTGGCCCGGCAGATTCGGGTATCTACAAGAGCTACTACATGCTGCAGGAGCCCGTCGACCAGATGCGTGACTTCATCACCGACGCCCTGCGCTCCTCCATCCCCGTCTACACACTCGATGAGGTCTTCGCCAAGAAGAACGACATCGCCAAGGACGTCAACACCACCGTTTCCGAGCAGATGGCCGCCTACGGCTTCACCCTCGTGTCGACGCTCATCACCAAAATCGCACTGCCGACCGAGGTCGAGAACTCCATGAACGACATCAACGCCGCCCAGCGCAAGCGCGCTGCGGCACAGGAGCTCGCCGAGGCCGACCGCATCAAGCGCGTCACCGAGGCGACCGCCGAGGCCGAGGCTATGGAAAAGGCGGGCGAGGGCATCGCCAACCAGCGCAAGGCCATTGCACTGGGTATCAAAGATTCGCTCGAGATCATCCAGGAGACGGGTGTCGGCAATGACGAGGCCAACCAACTGTTCATGTTTACGCAGTGGTCCGAGATGATGACGGAGTTCGCTCGCACGGGTAAAACCTCGACGGTCGTGCTGCCGAGCGACTTTTCGCAGTCGGCCTCTATGTTCGAGCAGATGCTGGCTGCCGGTAAGGTTCAGAACGAGTCAAAGGAGTAGGCACGCGTGAAATACACCGTCGTTTGTGTTGGCAAGCTCAAAGAGCGCTTTTGGAAGGACGCGTGCGCTGAGTACACCAAGCGCCTAGGCGCCTATGCCAAGGTGGATATCCGCGAGGTGGCCGATATCGACCCGGCTAAGGCGGGCGGCGTGGATGCCGCGCGCGACAAGGAGGGGGCGGCAATTCTTGCTGCATTGCCGTCTCGAGCGCATGTGATCCTGCTGGCTATCGAGGGCAAGGAGCGTTCGAGTGAGGAGCTCTCGGCGAGGCTCGACGATCTTATGCTGCGAGGCAGCAGCGACATCGCCTTTGTGATTGGCGGTTCGGACGGCGTGAGCGATGAGGTGCGCGCCCGCGCCGACGAGATGCTCAGCTTTGGACGCATTACCTTGCCGCATAACTTGGCGCGCGTGGTGCTGCTGGAGCAAATCTACCGCGCCTGCAAGATCAGCCGTGGCGAGCCGTATCACAAATAGGTCGGCAATACGAAACAATGGCGTGGGACAATAGCTTTCGTTTTGAAGAGCGTGTCTGAGAGGACTATGAGATATGAAGATTGGATTTGTCGGTTTTGGCAATATGGCGAGCGCTATGGCCGATGGCTGGATCGCTGCCGGTGTAGCTGCGAGCGACATATGCGCCTGCGCGGGTCGCTACGACGCACTGGTTGAGCGCTGCGAGGCGCGCGGCATGGTCGCCTGCCACGATGCCGCCGAGGTTGTCGCCGCATCCGATATCGTGGTCGCTGCGGTCAAACCGTACATGATCGAGAAGGTATTCGCCCCGCTCAAGGATGCTCTTGCCAAAAAGGTCGTTCTGTCGGTTGCCTGGACCTGGGACAGTGCCAAGTGGGAGCAGGTCCTGCCGGGCGTCGCGCATATCTCGACGGTGCCCAACACACCGGTTTCGGTGGGCGAGGGCGTCATCGCTTGCGAGAAGGCTTCCACGCTTAGTGATGAGCAGAGCGCCGTGGTGCTTGATCTGCTTGGCAAGCTCGGTGCGGTGGTCGAGCTTGATACGAGCCTGCTGTTCGTGGGCGGCACGGTGGGTGGTTGCGCTCCGGCATTTGTCGCTATGGCAATCGAGGCCCTGGGCGATGCGGCGGTCAAGCACGGTATCCCGCGTGCCGATGCCTATCGCATTGTGAGCCAGATGGTGCTAGGTACGGCAAAGTTGCAGCTTTCAACTGGTCAGCATCCTGCGGCGATGAAGGATGCCGTATGCTCGCCCGGTGGCGCCACCATCAAGGGCGTCGTTGCGCTCGAGGATGCCGGCATGCGCAGTGCCCTGGTCAAGGCAATCGACGCAACTCTCCAGTAAAACCTGCCATTTAGGGACAGGTTTATTTTGGCAGGTTTTTCCTGCGGTTTTGTCGTATGTGCGAAAAGCGCCCCGCAACTGGCTCAATTCCAGTTGCGGGGCGCTTGCGTTTGCCCAGATAAAACCGACCAAAATAAACCTGGCCCTTTTTGGCAGGTTAGTCCCAGAAGCTGTCTTCCTCATCCTCGGACTTGGGTCCGCGGTCGACGTACATCTTATGGGTACGCTTCTCCATTACAAAGGCAAGAATCGCAAATAACAGGATGCCGCCGGCGAAAAGGATGGCAAAACCGGTGCGGGTGCCAAACAAAAAGGAAAAAACTGCGTCCATTGGGTGCCTTCTTGCGTAGTTGAGTTGGGTCGTAAACGCTCATAAGTATATACTTGCCCATACATGTACAAGGTTGCAACCTAAATGGAATGTATATCGCCGGAGGATCTAATGCTTGATATCAAGTTTGTTCGCGAGAACCCCGATGCCATCGATGTCGCCATGGCTAACCGCCAGACGTCTTGGGATCGCGAGAAGTTCTTTGAGCTCGACGACGAGCGCCGTGCCGTCATCACCGAGGTCGAGGAGCTCCAGGCTACGCGTAATGCCGAGTCCAAGAAGATCGGCGCCCTGATGAAGGAGGGCAAGAAGGACGAGGCCGAGGCTGCCAAGGAGGCCGTGCGCGCCGTCAACGAGAAGATTGACGGTCTGGCCGAGCGTCGTACCGCCCTCGAGCAGGAGCAGTACGACTTCATGGCTCACCTGCCCAACATTCCTTGCGAGGCCACGCCGTACGGTAAGGACGAGGACGAGAACATCGAGCGTCGCCGCTGGGGCACCCCGCGCGAGTTCGACTTCGACTTTAAGCCGCACTGGGATCTGGGCACCGATCTGGACATCCTCGACTTCGAGCGTGGCAACAAGCTCTCCGGCAGCCGCTTTACCGTTCTCGGTGGCGCCGGCGCCCGCCTGGAGCGTGCCCTTATCAACTTCTTCCTCGATACGCACACCAGCCGTGGCTTCAAGGAGTGGTGGCCGCCTATCGTCGTCAAGCGTCAGACTATGTTCGGCACGGGCCAGCTGCCCAAGTTCGAGGACGACGCCTATCATGTCTCGGGCGACAACTTCCTGATCCCCACCGCCGAGGTCGTGCTCACCAATCTGCACGCCGGCGAGGTCCTCGATGCCGCCACCCTGCCGCGCCGCTACACCGCCTTCACCCCCTGCTTCCGCGAGGAGGCCGGTTCCGCCGGTCGCGACACCCGCGGCATCATCCGTCAGCACGAGTTCGACAAGGTCGAGATGGTCAAGTTCGCTAAGCCGGAGGAGTCCGACGAGGAGCTCGAGACCATGACCGCCGAGGCCGAGTACCTGCTGCAGCAGCTGGGCCTTCCGTATCGCGTGATTAGCCTGTGCACCGGCGACTTGGGCTTCTCTGCCCGTCAGACCTACGACGTCGAGGTTTGGCTGCCGAGCTACAACGCCTACAAGGAGATCAGCTCCTGCTCCAACTGCGGTGACTTCCAGGCTCGCCGCGCCAACATCAAGTATCGCGACCCCGAGAACTTCAAGGGTTCGCGCTACCTGCACACTCTCAACGGTTCCGGCTTGCCGGCCGGCCGCACCATGGCCGCTATTCTGGAGAACTACCAGAACGCCGACGGCACCATCACGATCCCCGAGGTCTTGCGTCCTTACATGGGCGGTCTCGAGAAGATCGAGCCGGTCGCGTAAATTGGCTGCATAGGGGATATGCAAGGGCGCTCCTTCGGGGGCGCCCTATTTCGTGCGCAGGTCCATACCATGCCGTGCGGACAGCTCAATAGAAAACACACGAACAACTGTTCTGTATACAGCCATCTACCTGCTATGCTTTTGCTAAATAAGAGCGAGAGAAAGGGGACGCGATGGAGCTGTTTGATGATCGGGTGGTTTTGTTTGAGAGCGACGAGGGCGGGGAGTACCTGCTTGTAACGTGTGAGCCGTCTGGCATGGGTGGCCTGGTGGTTCGACAGACGAGCGAGGGTCCGTTGACACAATGGTGCTTTGAGGAGTCGCCGCATGTGGTCGAGACCTTTGTGACGCACGAGGGACTTGTGGCGCTGGAGCACTTCTATGGAGTTGGGACTTCCAACCAGGTCGCGCGCATGCTGAGCATCTCGTTTGCCGATTATGATTGTGCCCAGCGGGTGAGATCGCTCCTGAGGGAACTTGACGCTAAGTTCGACGTGATCGAAAAGCCAATCGATCGTACGGGGAACGGCGGTATATGCGGAGCAGCATGACAAAACTGCGTTCCACAAAAAAGTTTGAGATTGTGCTTGACTCCAATAAGCTAAAGTGGTTTTATATGTCTTGCGCTGCGGCGTTACCTCAGCTGGATAGAGGGTCTGACTACGAATCAGAACGTCATAGGTTCGAATCCTATACGCCGCACCAATTGAAATCGAAAGCCTCCGGCAACGGGGGCTTTTCTTTTATGCCACCGCTGCATGGATTCGAACCTCGGTCGAGGCGCGGGCGTAAAGAAAACGCGGAGCGTTTTTAGCCCGCGGGCGAGCACGCCGGAAGGCGGGCGAAGCCGGTGCGGATCCGCGCAGCGGATGCGCGGAATCCTATACGCC
>DXLT01000053.1:0-7418 GCA_019414555.1 Collinsella sp. | reverse complement strand
GCATAGAAAACGCCGACCATGGGAGCGGTCACCTCGGTGCCCTTGGGCTCCGGTGCGGCGGCAGGTGTCTGCGCGGCGGGCTCCGGTGCGGCAGGCGCGACTGTGGGAGCTGCAACTGGAGCGGCCATAGCGCTCGGCATGGGCATGGGCACGGCAACCGGCTGTGCGGCGCTCGCGCGCTCGAGTTCGACCGCGGTGCCATCGGGCTCCTCAACGCGTACGCGCGTGAGGCCGCGGTCCTCCATAACATCGGCTATCTCGGCAAGTCTTTTGGAATCCATGCTCTAGCTCCTCGTATATCTACGCAGCGCGATGGCGGCGTTGTGTCCGCCAAAGCCCAGGTTGGTCGAAAGCGCCCAGGTAAGGTCAGCGCGAACCGCGCGATTGGGCGTGTAGTCAAGATCGCAGGCGGGATCGGGCGTGTGGTAGTTAATGGTCGGCGGCACCACGCCCTGCTCGAGCGCCATGGCGCAGGCCATGACCTCGATGGCGCCCGTGGCACCGATCATGTGGCCGGTCATCGACTTAGTCGACGAGACGTGCGCGGCGCGCGCCGCGTCCTCGCCGAGCGCACGCTTAATGCCCGTCGTCTCGGACGAATCGTTGAGCTTGGTCGATGTGCCGTGGGCATTGATGTAGAGACCCTCGGAAGGCTTGACGTCGCCCTCGGTCACCGCCAGCGATATCGCGCGGGCAATGCCGGCAGCCTCGGGATCAGGACTCGTGATGTGATAGGCATCATCGGTGTTGCCGTAGCCCACGACCTCGGCATAAATGTGCGCACCGCGCGCCTGCGCATGTTCCATGCTCTCGAGTACCAGCACGCAGGCGCCCTCGCCCATCACAAAGCCGTCGCGGTCTGCATCGAACGGACGGCAGGCCGTCGCGGGATCGGGGTTGGTGGTCAATGCGCGGCAGGACGTAAAGCCCGCAACGGCATCGGGGATAATTGCAGCCTCGGCGCCGCCCGCGAGGATCGCGTCGGCATAGCCGTGCTTGATGGCGCGGAACGCCTCGCCCACCGCATGGGCCGAGGTTGCGCACGCGGTCACCACGGGCAGGGTCGGGCCCTTTGCCTTGTGGCGGATTGCGATATTGCCCGATGCCATGTTGGGGATCATCATCGCGATCATATAGGGCGATGCGCGGCGGGGCCCACGTTCGGCAATCGTATGGACGTTGTCGACGAGCGTCGTCATGCCGCCCACGCCCGAGCCCACGTAGACGCCCAGGCGCTCGCGATCGATGGCGCCTTCGACATCAAAGCCCGCATCGTGCATGGCTTCGTCCGAAGCCGCCATCGCAAACTGAACGCAGGGGTCGAGATGCTTGGCGTCACGCTTGCCAAAGTACTCGTTGCTGTCAAAGCCCTTGACCTCGGCTGCCACCTTGACGGCAAACGCATCGGTATCGAAGTGCGTGATCGGGCCGATGCCGCACGTGCCAGCACACATTGCCGCCCAGGTGGCAAGCGCGGTGTTGCCGAGCGGCGACACGGCACCGATACCGGTGATTGCAACTCTCTGTTCCATCATGGTCTCCTCATCCAAGCCGTTCTTCGGCCCTGGTTTCTACATCGCCATTCCGCCGTCGACGCGCACGACCTCACCCGTAATGTAGGCAGCCGCATCGCTCGCCAAAAAGCGCACCACGCCGGCCACCTCCTCGGGACGCGCCATACGCTTAAGGGGAATCTGCTCCTCGGTTACCGTACGCACCTTCTCCGAGAGCTTTGCCGTCATATCCGTCTCGACAAACCCGGGGGCAACCGCGTTCACTCGTACGCCGCGGGGCGCAAGCTCGCGCGCCACCGCCTTGGTCAGGCCGATCACGCCCGCCTTGGAGGCAGCGTAGTTGGCTTGCCCAGCATTGCCCATCAGGCCCACGACCGAGCTCATGTTGACGACGCAGCCGCCGCGCTGGCGCATAAAGGTCTTGGTGAGCGCGCGCGTCGTGTTAAACGTTCCTTTAAGATTGACATCGAGCACGCGATCGAAGGCGTCATCGCCCATGCGCATGAGCAGGCCATCGCGGGTGATGCCAGCGTTGTTGTCGAGCGCCCAAATGGAGCCAAAGTCGTTGAGGACCGCTTCCACGCACGCGTTGACGGCAGCGGGGTCGGCCACGTCGCATTGATATGAGCGCGCCGTGGCGCCAGCCGCCTCGCAGGCGTCGCACGTCTCGCGCGCCGCATCGACGCTGCCGGCATAGACGACGGCGATATCGTAGCCATCCTCCGCCAGACCGATAGCGCAGGCGCGGCCGATACCCCGCGAGCCGCCCGTGACCAGTGCCACGCGACGTGAGTCGTTGCGCTCGAGCGCGCCGTTGTTCAAGTTGCCCATGTCATTCCTTTCGGGTTACAGCCCTGTGGACCATGCGAGCTCGTCGGCAATAGCTGCGACCTGCTCGGCCGTCTCGCACGAATACACGCGAACGTCGCTCAGCGTACGCTTGACCAGGCCCGACAGCGTTTTGCCAGGGCCGACCTCAATAAACGTGTCGATGCCCTGATCCTGCAGAGTATGCAGCGTGTCGACCCAGCGAACGGCATGGCTCACCTGGTTGGCCAAGACATCCGATGCCGCTCGCGGGTCCGCCGGATAGGGCGCCGCTGTCATATTTGCCAAAACAGGAATGAGCAACGGGGACGGCGCGTGACCGGCCTCAATATATGCTGCAAGGCCACAGGTCGCCTCGGCCATATAGGGGCTATGAAATGCACCCGACACCGCGACCTTCATGGCGCGGCCGCCAGCCTCTTTTACTAGGACGTCGAGGGTCTGCAGCGCATCGGGCGCTCCGGCCACAACCGTCTGCTGGGGACTGTTGTAGTTGACCGGCCAGCAGTCCTCGCCGGCCTGCGCAGCTAGGTTCTCGACTTGCGCAGCATCAAGTTTGATGACGGCGCGCATGCCGCCGGGGTGACGCTCGGCCGCCGTGGCCATCAATGCCGCGCGCTCACACACGAGCTCAAAACCCGCTCGCGTATCGAATGCCCCCGCAAAGGTGAGTGCAGCGACCTCGCCCAGCGAGAATCCCGCACAGGCGGCAGGCACCACGCCGCGCTCGCGCAGGGCGACGGCGACAGCCAAGTCGTGCACGAACACGCAAGGCTGCGTGTTCTCGGTCTGCGAGAGCTCCTCCTTGGAGGCGCTCCGGCACTGCTCGCTCGTCCCCGGGCGCACCTCATCGGCAATGGCGAACACCTCGGCGGCCGCCGGCGATGTCTCGATCAAGTCGACGCCCATCGCGGGGTGCTGGGCACCCTGGCCGGCAAACAAAAACGCTACGCCACCCATGCGCACGCACCCTTCAGGACGTGCTCGGCGCCGGCGACCAGGTCGTCAACGATTTCGCGTGCGCTCTGGCGCTCGTTGACCATGCCGGCAATCTGTCCACACAAAAACGAACCCTCTTCGTAGTTGCCGTCCTTGGCGGCCTTACGCAGCGCACCGGTTCCCATAGCACCGAGCTCCTCGGCACTCGCGCCGAAACCCTCGCTCTTGGCATAGGCGTTGGTGAAGGGGCTCTTGAGGGCGCGCACTGGATGTCCCGTCGAGCGACCGGTCGCACGCGTTGAAGTGTCGTTGGCCTTCAGGACCATCTCTTTGTACTGCTCCGAGACGGTGCACTCGTCTGCGACCAGAAAGCGCGTACCCACTTGCACGCCTTCGGCGCCCAGCATAAAGGCGGCCGCCACGCCGCGGCCGTCGGCAATACCGCCGGCGGCCACGACGGGAATGTCAACCGCATCGACGACCTGCGGCACCAGTGCCATCGTCGAGGTCTCGCCAATATGGCCGCCCGATTCGGTACCCTCGGCAACAACCGCCGTGGCTCCACGACGTGCCACGAGGCGCGCCAGCGCCACCGAGGCAACGACCGGGATGACCTTGATGCCCGCCTCGTTCCACGCCTTCATGTACTTGGCGGGATTGCCGGCGCCCGTCACGACGACCGGCACTCGCTCGTCAATCACGACCTGCGCGACCTCGTCGGCAAACGGGCTCATGAGCATGACGTTGACGCCAAAGGGCTTATCCGTCTTGGCGCGCAGCTCATGAATCTGGTCGCGAAGCCAGTTGGCGTCGGCGTTCATGGCCGCGATGATGCCTAAGCCACCCGCCTCGGACACTGCGGACGCCAGCGAGGCATCGGCAATCCAGGCCATACCGCCCTGGAACACGGGCTTTTCGATGCCGAGCAGATCGCAGAGAGGAGTCTTGAGCATCTCTACTTCTCCAATGCCGCCTCGACCGTATCGGCGAACTCGCCGACCGTCTTGGGGTTCTCCTCGGTATCGAGCTGGATGCCAAACTCGTCCTCGACGGCAACGAGGATCTCGACGGTGCCCAGGCTGTCGAGACCAATCTCCTCGAGCGTGGACTCGGGCTTCATCTCGACATCGTCAAGACCGGCGGTCTCGCGGATAACGTCGCAAACGCGCTCGAAGGTCTTCTGATCTGCCATGGTAGTTCTCCTTTGGTTGTGCCCTAGGGCGTTTTTATTTCCTATGTGCGACTACTTCCAACGAAGCAGATAGCCACCTATATCCAGACCGGCGCCAAATCCAACCAAGGCGATGGTGTCGCCTGTGTGAAGTGCACCGGCGTTTGCCAGCCGGTCGAGGGCAAGCGGAATGCATGCGCTCGAAATGTTGCCGGTCTCGCGCAACGTGCGAACCACGCGCTCGTCCGGCACGCCCAGGCGCTTGACCGCCTGGCTCAGGATTCGTTCGTTAGCCTGATGGAATACAAAATGATCGATGTCTTCGACCAAAATGCCCGCATCGATCGCAAGCTTATGGACCGTGTCGCAGATGGCGTTGACGCCGAACTTGAACACGCGGCGGCCATTCATGGACAGCACGCTCGCGCTATCTGCGGAAGCCTTAAACGGCGAGGTACCGACCAGACCGGGAACGCGCAACGTCTCGACGTCGGGCGCCGTCGAAAGCTCAACGGCAAGGGGACTGTCTCCCCCAGCCTCAATCACTGCGGCGCCTGCCCCATCGCCAAAGAGCACGCAGGTGGCACGGTCGGTCCAGTCGAGCGCGCGCGTCATCTGCTCGGCAGCAACGACAAGCACGCGCTCGGCGCGACCGCGGGCGATATAGCCCTCGGCGACATCGAGCGCAAATACGAAGCCGGCACAAGCCGCCGAGACATCGAAGGCAGGGCACGTCGCGCCTAGTCGCTCAGCAACGGCACACGCCTCGGCGGGAACAAGGTGGTCACCCGTCGTCGTCGAGCAGACGATCAGATCCAGCTGGCTCGCGTCGATTCCGGACACCTGGAGTGCCCGCTCACTCGCCGCTACGGCAAGGTCGTCAAGTGACTCGGTGGTGCAGACGTGGCGGCTCTTGATACCCGTGCGGGTAAAAATCCACTCATCCGAGGTATCGAGGAACTCAGACAGCTCGTCATTGGAAACACTGCGTTCAGGAAGCGCCGAGCCTGTTCCAAGAATCGTGAAACCCATCACTAACCTCCTTTGGGTTGTTGACGTGTTTACATCGACCAAGAGAGGATAACGCATTTCAGTCTTTGTTGACGTGTTAACATTAAATTGTCCAAATGCGACAAAGGCTTCACATTGTGTCTATCTCTCGACACCATTGCGTCATTCACTTATTCAATAAGGAGGTAGCAGCCGCTATGGATGCCCAATTAACGATTGTCGACGTAACCGGATCGACCAACGATGACCTGCTCGAGGCAGGAAAACAGGGTGCGCCGCACGGCACAGGACTTGCCGCCCGCGCGCAAACGGCAGGACGCGGCCGGCGCGGCCACAAGTGGGATTCAACCGCCGGCAACCTATTGCTTTCGATTGTCCTGCGTCCATGCGTTAATCCCGCAAAGTACTCTGGTCTTGCCGCCGTCAGCGGCCTAGCGGTGCTCGAAGCACTCGAAAAGCAAGGCCTTGCAAGCGAAATAGCCCTCAAATGGCCCAACGACCTGGTCGCGCGAGGACGCAAGCTCGGCGGCATTCTGGTCGAGGCCGCACGCGATAACGAAGGCAAACCTTTCGCCGTCTGCGGCATTGGTGTCAACGTAAACTACACGCCCCAAGAGGTGCCCGATGGCGGCCTGGCGGCAATTGGCCTCTCGGACCTCAACGAGAGCGTTCCCGCCGTCGACATGCTCCTCGATGAGGTCTATCACGCAGTTATAGACGCTGTAGATACCTGGGCAGAGCGCCTCAACGCCATGGAAGAAAACGCCGGTCCGCTCGCGCCCGTCCACGACGAATATATCGCTCACCTCAATTGGATCGGGAAGCACGTTATCGCCCGCTCCCCCGCTGGAGACGAGCTGGCACGAGGCATATTTAGAACGGTCGACGATTGCGGCCGCGCATGCATTGAGACCGAGAGCGGCTTGTGCGTCTTCCACTTCGAAGAAGCATCCTTGCGCCCCCTGAGCGAATAGGGCGCCGCAGCCGCCGGCTCGGCAGACGAATTCGCTATCCCAAAATCTAAACTCAAAACAAAAGGGCCCCGCTACCGTAACGGCAGCGGGGCCCTTTAAGCTATGAGCGATATCGCTTAGAGCTTGATGTCGATGTCGACGCCAGCGGGGAGGTCGAGACGCATGAGCGAATCAACGGTGCCCGAGGTGGGGTCGAGGATGTCGATGAGGCGCTTGTGGGTGCGCATCTCGAACTGCTCACGGGAGTCCTTGTTCACGTGCGGCGAGCGGATAACCGTGTACAGGTTGCGCTCGGTGGGCAGGGGGACAGGACCGGAAACGCGAGCGCCGGTCTTCTGAGCGGTCTCGACGATGAGCTTCGCGGACTGATCGACGACCTCGTGATCATAGCCCTTGAGGCGAATGCGGATCTTCTGGGTAGCCAACTTAAACCTCCAAAGAGTGCGAGAGATGTTCTCGCAGGATTACGTAACAGGGAGCTCGAACTTAGGCGTTCTTGCTCATGACCTCGTCCACGATGGACTTGGGCGCAGGCTCATAAGAGTCGAACTGCATCGTGTAGGATGCACGGCCCTGGGTCTGGGAGCGAAGGTCGGTAGCGTAACCGAACATCTCGCCCAGCGGCACCTTGGCACGGATGAGCTTGCTGTTCTTGCGATCCTCCATACCCTCGATCTTGCCGCGGCGACCGGAGAGGTTGCCCATAACGTCGCCCATGTACTGCTCGGGGGTCTCGACCTCGACAGCCATGATCGGCTCGAGCAGCTGCGGATCGGACTTCTTGAGGGCGTCCTTGATAGCCATGGAACCGGCGATCTTGAAGGCGGCCTCGGAGGAGTCGACCTCGTGGTAAGAACCGTCGAACAGGGTGACCTTGACGTCGAGGACCGGGAAGCCGGCGATAACACCGGTGTTCAGGGCCTCCTGGATGCCCTTGTCGATGGACGGGATGTACTCCTTGGGCACGACGCCGCCGACGAT
>DXLT01000052.1:0-7455 GCA_019414555.1 Collinsella sp. | reverse complement strand
ATGCCGAACTGCTCGCACTTCTCGGCGCCAATCGTGGTGTTGGTGTCGTGGAAGCTGGGCAGGCAGTGCAGGAAGATGGCACCCGGGTTGGCCATAGCCATGACCTCGGAGGTAACGCGATACGGGGTGAGCTGAGCGATGCGCTCGGCCCAGACCTCGTCGGGCTCGCCCATGGAGACCCACACATCGGTGTAGATAACGTCGGCACCGGTGACGCCGTCCTTGACGTCGGTGGTCAGCTTGATGGTGCAGCCGTTGGCCTCGGCGATGGGCTTGCAGGCCTCGATGACGTCGTCGGCGGGCATGCACTCCTCGGGGCCGCAGGCCACGAAGTTCATGCCGAGCTTGGAGCAGACAACCATGAGGGAGCGAGCGACATTGTTCTTGCAGTCGCCCATGAAGACGAGGGTCTTGCCCTTGATGTCGTAGTTGAAGTTCTCCTGGACGGTCAGGATGTCGGCGAGCATCTGGGTGGGGTGCCACTCGGTGGTCAGGCCGTTCCACACGGGCACGCCGGACTTGGCAGCGAGCTCCTCGACGTCGTCCTGGGCAAAGCCACGGAACTCGATGCCGTCATACATACGGCCGAGAACGCGGGCGGTGTCCTCGATGGACTCCTTCTTGCCCATCTGCGACGAACCGGGATCGAGGTAGGTGACGCCCATGCCCAGATCCATGCCGCCGACCTCGAAGGCGCAGCGGGTACGAGTGGAGGTCTTCTGGAAGAGCAGAACGATGTTCTTGCCCTCGAGATAGCGGTGCGGAACGCCAGCGCGCTTCATGTCCTTGAAGTTCTTGGAAAGCTTGAGCAAGTACTCGATCTCCTCGGTGGAGAGGTCGAGGAGCTTGAGGAAGCTACGGCCGGAGAGGTTAACACCCATGGTTCGTTTCCTTTCGAAAAAATGAATTACATAAGTAATAGTGTTGCCCGTTTGACGGGCGAAACCGGTGCGGTTGTAGGGGGACCGCACCGGAACGTTAAAGACTTAGAGGTCCTCGCGCCAGAAGGGCATGCTCATGCAGCGCGGGCCGCCGCGGCCGCGGGAGAGCTCGGCGGAGGGCACGACGAGAAGGTCCAGGCCCTCCTTGTACAGCACGTCGTTGGTGACGGTGTTGCGGGCGTAGACGCAGATCTTGCCGGGCTCGACGCACAGGGTGTTGGAGCCGTCGTTCCACTGCTCGCGGGAGGCCGCGATCGGGTCGCCGCCGCCGCAGGGGATCAGCTTGACCTGGTCGACGCCGGTGGCGTCCTCCAGGACGTGCTCGAGGGTGTCCTCGATCAGGCGGATGTTCACGTCGCCCGGGTTCTTGCCGGCGGTCAGCTCGTAGACGCGCAGGGTGCCCATGATGGCGGGGTGGATCGTGAACTTATCGACGTCGATCTGGGTGAAGACCGTGTCGAGGTGCATGAAGGCGCGCGAGACCGGGATGTCGAAGGCCAGGATGCGCTCGACCTTGGAGTCGGAGTTCCAGAAGATGTTCTGGGCCATGACGTCGATCGCGGCGGCCTGGGTGCGCTGGGAGATGCCGACGGCGAGGGTCTTCTCGTTGATGTTCAGCACGTCGCCGCCCTCGGTGTGGAACTGGCAGTCGCGGCGGAAGTACAGCGAGACGTCCTTGTAGTCGGGGTGGTACTTGAAGATGTACTTGCCGTACAGGGTCTCGCGGTTGCGGGTGACCGAGTACATGCGGTTGAGGTTGACGCCCTCGCCGACGACCGCGAACGGGTCGCGGGTGAAGTAGAGGTTGGGCATCGGGTCGATGATCAGGTCGGACTCGGACTCGGAGTTGACCAGGGAGTCGAGGGTCGTGGACGCCGTGAGGGGCATGTCTATCTCGGACTTGGTCATGCCGGCCATGGTCTTCTTGACGAACTCGAGGTTGTCCTCGATGGAGTCCAGCTTCTCGCGGACGATCTGCGGCATGTGCTGGCCGCGGATGCCGGCCTCGGCGATGTACTGGTCGGTGAACTCGGCGCGGGCGCCGGGGACCTGGTCGAACACCTCAGCGACGAGGTTCTCGAGATAGAGGACCTCCACGCCCTGGTCCCTCAGGATCTGGGCGAAGGTGTCGTGCTCCTGCTGCGCGACCTCCAGGAACGGGACGTCGTCGAACAGGAGTCGCTCGAGCTCGTCGGGCGGCAGGTTGAGGAGCTCGTCGCCGGGACGGTGCAGGCAGACCTTCCTGAGCTTGCCGATCTCGGAAGGCACGTGCAGACCTTTCGTCATGGCCTCCTACCTTTCTTTCGGGCCCTTGTCAGGGCCGATTCGTTAGCGCCCCTCCGTGTGAGGCGTTATTGCTGACGACATATTTATATCCAAAATCAGCTCATACTTCCACCTTGCCCCCGAACGGTTTTTTATAGGGGGTGAACGGCATACACATATACTTCACGCATGGCACACTTCATCTTAATAAAGCGTATTTACGTGCTTAAACGCGTTTTCAATCCAGAAATCAAATGGAACTAAACTTTGTTAAACCACCCTCAAATTGTATATTTCCAATAAAGCTATGAATAGAATTAGCGATTCGTACCACGTCTCAACCATTTTCATTTTTATTCAGAAAAAAGTTTGTCCTATTCATTTCTGGTAAACAAATTACCGTTTACCAGACGCTTGATACCGTTCACCGGAAGCTCAGTATAAGGCCCGGCGGATACCGACTCGCTTTACGGCCCCATTTGTAACAACTTGACTTCTCGGTATGGAAAAACGGATCCGCTTCCCCTAGGGAAACGGATCCGTTTTCGATTATCTTCGACCAATTTGGATAAGGCCCTCGAAGATCATCGGAATCCTAGCGATCAAACTCCGCCAGTGCCTCGCCCAACAGCCTCAGGCCCTCGCGCAGAACGTCCTCGCTCGCGCAGTAGCCCAGGCGTGCGCCGCAGGGAAGCTCAAAACGGCTACCGGGTACCAGCAGCACTCCCCTCTCGGACAGCAGGCGCCTGCAGAACTCCTCGTCATCCTCGGGAATATCCAGCTGGATAAACGAGGTGGACACGCCCTGCGGGGCCGTCCAGGAAACGCGATGCTGCGTATCGATCCAAGCCTGCGCGATATCGCGGTTGCCAAACACGATCTTGCGATTGCGCTCGAGAATCTTATCCTTGTGCTCAAGCACATAGGTCGCCAGGTCATCGTTGAACACTCCGCCGCAGATCATGGTGTAATCGCGATAGGTACGGATGCGGTTGGACACCTCTTCGTCGGCCACGACCCAGCCCACGCGGGCCGCAGGCGTCGAATAGGTCTTCGACAACGAGTTGGTGACAATGGCCCTCTCGTACACGTCGACCATCGACATAAAGGACTCAGTATTTTCGAGAGGCAGATACACCTCGTCACTCAGCACGTAGGCGCCCACCGAACGGGCGATCTCGGCAATCTGGCCGAGCATATCGGCATCGAGCACCGTACCGATGGGGTTCGATGCGTTGTTGATGCAGATGAGCTTGGTGTCGGGGCGCACCAAGCGCTTGAGTTCCTCGATATCGGGCTTCCAGCCGAGCTCTTCGCGTAGCTCCCAATACTCGACCTCGGCGCCCAGCGTGCGCGGAATCTCGTAGAGCGGCGCATAGGTGGGCCACTCGGCGATAACGTGGTCGCCGGGTTCGACCACAGCCATGATGGCGTTGAGGTTAGCGCCCGTGCAGCCATTGGTCTGCAGAATGTGATCGGGATTGACCTCGCGACGATACAGCTTGGCAACCTCGGCCTTAAACTCCGGCGAGCCCTCGATCCAGCCGTAGTTCATCTTCTCGCGGTCCAGGCGCTCGTAGAACGTGGCGCCGCCCTGCTCATCGAGCGCGCGCAGCTCGCCCATGGTGAGCGACGAGATCGTCGACTGGGCGATGTCCCACGTGGCGCTCTTCTCCCAAACGTTGAGCCATTCCTCAACGCCAATCGTCTTGATGTCCATGGCCAAGCTCCTTACAAAAGCAGTCATCCAATCGTGTTGACGTTCCTCATACAAGATTGGGGCGGTGCGAAAACCCGCACCGCCCCAATGGGAGACATCTAATGGCAGCTAGATGTATGTATTATGACCTGTACGGGTCCTTGAAGACCCTAGAGGTCCTCGCGCCAGAAGGGCATGCTCATGCAGCGCGGGCCGCCGCGGCCGCGGGAGAGCTCGGCGGAGGGCACGACGAGAAGGTCCAGGCCCTCCTTGTACAGCACGTCGTTGGTGACGGTGTTGCGGGCGTAGACGCAGATCTTGCCGGGCTCGACGCACAGGGTGTTGGAGCCGTCGTTCCACTGCTCGCGGGAGGCCGCGATCGGGTCGCCGCCGCCGCAGGGGATCAGCTTGACCTGGTCGACGCCGGTGGCGTCCTCCAGGACGTGCTCGAGGGTGTCCTCGATCAGGCGGATGTTCACGTCGCCCGGGTTCTTGCCGGCGGTCAGCTCGTAGACGCGCAGGGTGCCCATGATGGCGGGGTGGATCGTGAACTTATCGACGTCGATCTGGGTGAAGACCGTGTCGAGGTGCATGAAGGCGCGCGAGACCGGGATGTCGAAGGCCAGGATGCGCTCGACCTTGGAGTCGGAGTTCCAGAAGATGTTCTGGGCCATGACGTCGATCGCGGCGGCCTGGGTGCGCTGGGAGATGCCGACGGCGAGGGTCTTCTCGTTGATGTTCAGCACGTCGCCGCCCTCGGTGTGGAACTGGCAGTCGCGGCGGAAGTACAGCGAGACGTCCTTGTAGTCGGGGTGGTACTTGAAGATGTACTTGCCGTACAGGGTCTCGCGGTTGCGGGTGACCGAGTACATGCGGTTGAGGTTGACGCCCTCGCCGACGACCGCGAACGGGTCGCGGGTGAAGTAGAGGTTGGGCATCGGGTCGATGATCAGGTCGGACTCGGACTCGGAGTTGACCAGGGAGTCGAGGGTCGTGGACGCCGTGAGGGGCATGTCTATCTCGGACTTGGTCATGCCGGCCATGGTCTTCTTGACGAACTCGAGGTTGTCCTCGATGGAGTCCAGCTTCTCGCGGACGATCTGCGGCATGTGCTGGCCGCGGATGCCGGCCTCGGCGATGTACTGGTCGGTGAACTCGGCGCGGGCGCCGGGGACCTGGTCGAACACCTCAGCGACGAGGTTCTCGAGATAGAGGACCTCCACGCCCTGGTCCCTCAGGATCTGGGCGAAGGTGTCGTGCTCCTGCTGCGCGACCTCCAGGAACGGGACGTCGTCGAACAGGAGTCGCTCGAGCTCGTCGGGCGGCAGGTTGAGGAGCTCGTCGCCGGGACGGTGCAGGCAGACCTTCCTGAGCTTGCCGATCTCGGAAGGCACGTGCAGACCTTTCGTCATGGCCTCCTACCTTTCTTTCGGGCCTTTCGGCCGAATCTCTCAGCGCCCTTCCGTAACGGGCACTGCTTGCTGACAGCTCTAGTTATATCCAAATTCCACCCGCAATTCCACCTCGCCCCCGAACGGTCAACAAAGTGCGATGAACGGTATATCGCATGTGATTCCCCCATGATGTACTTCGGCGTTCTAAAGTAACTTTTCTAAGGTAAACGCTCTTTTTTCTTAAAAACCATTTGCGATTGCGTCTCTAAACTTTTGATTCAGAATTGCATAGCTAAATCGGTTTTATGTATATAAATGATGTTTGTTTACGTTTCCGCCTGCATTCAATGATATTCAGCTATCCATCATTCTTATTCACACTTACGTACCAGTTGAGTGAGGATATAGACCGCTTGCAGACGAGCAGGGCGTCAGTCCTATGACTCGTCAGCGTAAGAAGTAGGTAAAGATACCGTTCACGCGATACGTTCGTGCCAGCGGTCGACTAAATTGAGACAATAGTGAATAAGAGTTAGGCTACCGTCCCCTACGGGGACTGAACGGACAGATGCATATGCCGAGCAAAATCGAAAAGAAGCAAGCCGCTGCAAAGCTGCGCAAGCCGCCGCGCGACTTCTCGTACACGCAAAACCGAGAGCTTAGCTGGCTGCGCTTTAACAACCGCGTGCTCGACGAAGCCTTCGACGAAACCGTTCCGTTATTCGAGCGACTGAAGTTCGTCTCGATCTTCGAGTCCAACCTCGACGAGTTCCTTATGGTGCGCGTGGGCGGCCTGTCCGATCTGGCGGAGCTCAAAAAACAACCTGTCGACAACAAGAGCAATATGACCGCCTCCGAACAGGTCGATGCTGTCATGGCCGAAATGCCCGGGCTCCTTACCCGTTGGGAGTCCATCTTTAAGAGCATCGAGGGCAAGCTCGACACCTTGGGCGTTCACCGCGCCCGCATCGATTCGCTTACGCCCGAGGAGCGCACCTTTGTAACCCGCTACTTCCAGGCCTACGTGTCACCGGTCATCTCGCCGCTGGTCATCGATCCTCGCCACCCCTTCCCCAACCTGCGCAATGGCGCGCTCTATCTGGCCTGTGGTCTGGACGGTGCCACCGACGAGGAGAGCCTGCTGGGCCTTATCGAGATTCCCGCCTCGATGAACCGCGTGGTCGAGATCCCCTCGCCCACCGGCACCTACTCCTACATCTTGCTCGAGGACGTCATCCTCGCCTGCCTGGACAGCTGCTTTGGCTCCTATAAGCCGCTGGATCGTGCGCTGATCCGCGTCACCCGCAACGCTGACATCGATCCGGACGGCGAGGGCGTCGAGGAGGAAGAGGACTACCGCCAGCACATGAAGCGCATTCTCAAGAAGCGCCTGCGCCTGCAGCCGGTAGTGCTCGCGGTCTCGGGATCGCTCGAGAAGGCGACGCTCAAGACTATCCGCAAGGCTCTCGAGCTTTCGCGTCGCTCGGTCTTTACCTGCGATATCCCGCTCAACCTGGGCTACGTCTTTGGCATTGAGGGCAAGATTCCCGAGCACCTGCGCAACGAGCTGCTCTTTACGCCGTTTAAGCCGCAGCCCAATCCCACCATCGACATGACCCGCTCCATCCGCGAGCAGGTGCTGCAGCACGACAAGCTGCTCTTCTACCCTTACGAGGCCATGAACCCGTTCTTGGACCTGGTGCACGAAGCAGCCTACGACCCCGAGTGCATCTCGTTGCGCATCACGCTCTACCGCGTGGCCAAGCAGAGCCGCCTATGCGAGTCGCTGATCGATGCTGCCGAGAACGGCAAAGAGGTCACGGTGCTCATGGAGCTCCGCGCACGCTTTGACGAGCAGAACAACATCGAGTGGGCCGAGCGCCTGGAAGAGGCCGGCTGCACCGTCATCTATGGTTCCGAGGGCTTTAAATGCCACTCAAAGATCTGCCAGCTCACCTATCGCGAGGGCATGGCGCTAACGCGCCTCACACTTTTGGGCACCGGCAACTTTAACGAGAAGACGGCCAAACTCTACAGCGACTTTATGCTCATGACCGCCCATCCCGGCATCGGTGAAGACGCCAACCTGTTCTTCCGCAATCTGTCGCTGGGCAACCTGCGCGGCGACTACCGCTTCCTGGGTGTGGCGCCCGTC
>DXLT01000051.1:0-7535 GCA_019414555.1 Collinsella sp. | reverse complement strand
TGGTCGGCCTTGATAAAGGAGGCCAGACGATTGATGGTTTTCATGCTGCCTCCCTATGCCGGCTGACGATCGAGGCACGCGTCCCACATTTGGTCGCGTTCCTCTTGGCTAATGCCCTTGAGTGTCTTGTCGATGAGCTTAAGCAGTTTGTCCGAGCCCTTGCGGCAGCCGACGTTTGCCGTGACCTCCTGCTTAAAGCCCTCGCCCTCGGCAAATTGAATGGGGACGATGCCCGGGTTTTGGGCCATATAGCCCTTCTCGTTCTCGGTGTTGTAGGTCACGGCGTCGCAGGTGCCCTGCAGCAGGTTCGAAAACACCGTGGGGACCGAATCGACCGGGTTCTTGTGCACAACGCCCGGGATTTCGTCGATGACGGTATCGAGCATGGTGTCCTTTTGGCCGAGGACCGTAGCGCCGCTAAAGTCGCTGAGCTTGGTCGCATTTTGGTAGGGCGAGCCCTCTTTTACGAACAGGCCAAAGTAGCCAATGAAGTACGGGTCGGAAAAGCCGACGGACTCCTCGCGCTCGGGCGTGGCGCTCATGCCGGCAATGATGAGGTCGATCTGGCCGTTGTTGAGCGAATCGATAAGGCCCGAGAAACTCTGCTTGACGGCAACGGGCTCGCCACCGAGGGCCTTGCAGACGATCTTGGCGATCTGCACGTCGTAGCCATCGGCATAGGCACCCTGCACGTTGTCGATGGGGATGGTGTACTCGCTGGCCTCGGAGACCTGCCAGTTGTACGGGGCGTAGGCCGCCTCCATGCCAATGCGGATCTTATCCTTGCCGATCACGGAATCGGACAGGTCGTCGCGACCGCCGCCCGTCGTGGGCTGAACCACCTTGAGCGTTGACGGGCGCTGACAGCCGGCAAGCGCGCCGGCGACGACGGAAGCGCTCGCAGCGAGGGCGCTACCCAAAAAGATGCGACGGCTGCATACCGGCTGGCGCTGCGCATCGCACTGTTGGGGAGAATGCATAATCTGCCTTCCCTGTTGAATCGTATGCTGACGACTTAACAGGATATACGCCAGCGACCAGCAGCGCAGCACAAGCTCGAAAAATTAATAGACACACGGTAGCCATTGGGGACGCCGATGTTTTGGCAATGCCGGCGAGCGACGTCCAGAGCGAACAAGTGGCATGAAAAAGGCAAGGCATGACCAGAAGGTCTATGTCTTGCCTTTTGAATGACAACTTGTCGCTCTGGACGACGCGCAGCATCGACCGAGCGGCGGAACCTCTAGAGCAAGGTAACGCTAAAGCTGCGAACATCCGTCTCGCCGGGAGCCAAGGTGATGGTGTTGACCTTGTGCTCAAAGACGTCGTCCTCGGTGTCCATGGTGGTGTGACCGGTCCAGGGCTCGAGCGCCACAAACGGAGCGTCGTTGGCGGCAGACCACACGCCGATGTACTTAAAGCCCTCAAAGTCGATCTTGACGCCGTGGCCCGACTTGCGGCCGCGCAGTGTGAGCGTGGAGCCCGGAGTATCGGTGAACATGATGGCATCGTTATCGAAGCTGCGGTGCGTGATGGGCAGCACGTCCGAGTTATCGGGCGCCTTGTAGCTACCCTCGAACGTCATAAGACCGTCGGGCGTGATGATGGGAGCCTCGTTGGTCCAAGCCTCGGTAAACGCCAACTCGTAATCCTCGAACGCCTCGTCCTCGGCACCGGGGGCGGGCACGTTAAATGCGGGGTGGCCGCCCACCGAGAACGGCAGGTCCACGTCGCCGGTGTTGGTGACGGCAAAGGTCTGCGTGAGGGTGGCGTCGCCGGTCAAGGCATAGGTCATGTTGAGCTTAAAGTGGAACGGGAACGCCTTGAGCGACTCGGGCGTATCGGTAATCTCGTACGTTACCGAGGAGCCGTCCTCCGAAACCTCGACCAGCTTGTGCTCGACAATGCGCGCGAGTCCGTGGCGCGGCATCTCGCAGGTACCGGCCGCAGACGTTGCCGTGTTGTTGCGCAGCGAGCCCACAATGGGGAACAGGATGGGCGCGTGCTTGCCCCAAAAGGCGGGGTCGCCCTGCCACAGATACTCGTTGCCGTTGAGGGCAAGGCTCGTGAGCTGGGCGCCCATGGAATCGATGGCCGCGGTGAGGCCGCCGCGCTTGATGGTAGTAACGGTAGACATGCTACTTCCTCCAAAAGTAAACAATAGTGTCGAGGGCTATTGTCCCACTCTTGGCGGCGGGACGGGACGGCAGGCGATTATTGAGTAGCCATAGCGGAATGAGCGGCGAGTGCCTACTGGGTATCCACGTAAAGGTCGAACCCGCCCTGCGGTGTAGTGTCGACCGTGTCGGGCGCCTGTGAGTTAAAGTTCACGGGGACCATGCGCTTTGAGGCGCGGAAGCGCGTGCCGTCGGTGGCGACGGGCGGTTCATCGACGGTGAGCTCGTAGTCGCCGGGCTTGAGCTCGATGCCGTCACCAGCGGAATTGACGTATTGATACTCGTCGATCGTCTGCCCTTTGAGCGTGCGCCCCACGATATGGATGAGCATTTGGCTGTCGCCGCGCGCGGTGTCCCACGTCGCGCCGTCCTTGACCTCGACCGACACATGTACCGAGCGCGTGCGGCCGAGCGATTGCTCGACAGACATCTCGACCTTGGCGGCGTCTTTTCGCTGTTGCTCAACATGGCTCCAGACGTTTCCAATTACCGAGCATGCGATAACGCCGGCCATGAAGGCGATAAGGATGGGGCCGAGCGGAGAGCGACGTCCTGCATCTTCCTCGCGAGACAGATTGGGGCGACGTGTGGGCGCGGGCGCCTGGGCACCCTGCGAGGGCACGTCGAGAATACTGAAGGATGCCGTGCTGTCGGGATCGATGGTGTGACGCGGCTGCGGGGTCTTTGCCGGCGAGATCGACATGTCGGCTGGCTCGCCGAGCGTGGCCGTAGCGTCGGCCTTGGCCTCGTCTGCCTCGGCCTGGGCCCAAGCTTGTTCGAAGGTCAGGGGCTCGACGGAATCGAGGGCGGCGTCCGAGTCGGCGGCGACGTCGTTGCCGGTCTCGTCCTCGTCGCTCGACACGTCACGCGGCGTAGGCTCGTCCCACCCCTCGTCCGGAGCCTCACCCTCGCTATACCACCATTCAAAGTTATCGATATCCATACGGGGCGCCCCTTAGGCCTCGCAAATAAACACTTGTTAGCCTTATACCCCCAGACGGCACGAGGGCTCGCACGGAATGCGAAAAAGGACTGCTCCTTTGTCGCATCGAAACGGATCTGTTTGCGTTTAGCCGCGGGTAATCTTATTTCTCAACAAGAAGTCGACTGCCCCCACGATTCTGATGCCATCGATGTCCGTTGGATGGTCGCCATCCCTGACAATCAGGATCTTCTCATACGAATCAGGAATTTTTCCTAGCGTGCTTAGCTTGAGCGGTCGCAGCTCGCGTTCTCTCGTCGCCTCGGCATCGATCCGCTCGGTAACCTGGATATATTTGCGGTCCGATCCCTCGCCGATTGCGACAAAGTCGATTTCCCCCGCGCGCAGATGGCCGCAAAACACTTCGTATCCTTCAAATACAAGCTGGTTGTAGATAACGTTCTCGAGCATCCTTCCGCTATCGCTACCTCTATATCCGTCAAGATAGCTGCGAATTCCCGTATCAGCTATGTAATATTTACCGCCTGTCTTAAGAAGCTCCCGCCCCTTGATGTCATACCTTTTTACTTTGGTAAACAGGTACGTCTCTTCCAGAGCGTCAATATATGCCGACACCGTCGATGCGTTGGTCTTACCGCCCGCCGATTCGTTGAGCGTCCCTACGATTTTGTTGACCGAGGTTTGGTTGGAGATGTTGTCTGCCAGATACGCACAGAGCCGCTCGAGAACATCGCGCTTGGTGATAGCTCCGCGACCCCTACGCGTCGCACGCGACAGGATATCGCGCGCGACGATCGTCTGGTAGAGGCTACGGATATAGTCGCGGCACAGCTCACGTCTCGGCTCATCATGGGCCAGAAACGGCATGCCGCCATAGGTTATGTACTGCTCAAGCACGGTATTTGAATTAAGGCGATCGCCCGTTTTGGAAACAAGTTCGACCCTCTCACCAAGCCCTTCAGCGGCGACCGCATCAATCGAGCGAAAATCAAGATATTCGCTAAACGTGAGAGGCTGCATCTTGACCTCGACATATCGGCCCGAGATAAGCGTTGCGAGCTCGCTCGATAGCAAAAAGGCATTGGAGCCCGTGACATAGATATCGCACGGCAAATCCACTCGGAGCGAGTTGACCGCCTTTTCCCAACCTTCGACATTCTGGAGCTCGTCAAAGAACAGGTAGGGATGATCGATGCCGTCGATGCGCTCCCGGACCATACGATAAAACGTCAGATAATCCGTAATTCCCGTGTACTCTAGAGATTCCATCTTAAAGGTCAGCAAACGCTCGGCTGGCACCCCCTGTTGCGCCAGATAGTCCCTCATCATGTCCAATAACGTTGATTTGCCACAACGGCGTATGCCCGTCACGATTTTGATGAGGTCGGTATCCTGAAAAGCAATGAGTCGATCAAGATAACGGCTTCGGCGAACGATATCCATAGAGTCTCCCTAGCGCCCGGCCAGACATGAAATCTTATAAACTTGCATTTTTTGCAAGTTTATAAGATGTTACCTTAGAAACTTGAAGAATTTGCAAGTTTCTAAGGAATGGAATGTGACAAACGGACTGTCCCTTTGTCACATCGCGAGGGCAGCGCGAATGGAGGGGGCCTCGAGGGCCTCCTCAAGCGCAAACTTGCCCTCGCCCACTGCAACCTTTGTCGTGTGCATACCCATGGGATCTCCTGCCGCCCGCGATGTACCTGAGACCATCTTCGCCTGTATTGCGACTATACAGGCAAGCCCTCCATGTGACAAAGGGACTGTCCTTTGTCGCATTCTGTTAGAGTTGCAGGGATTGAATCCCGCTTATTCATGCGACATTGGAGTGACAACCTTGACCGCCGCAACCACGCCTAAAAGTAAGTCAACCGCTGCCGCGCTCTCCCCCGCGCGCACCAAGCTCTGCCTGGCACTGCTCGTGCTGTTGGGATTCTCGCTCGGCTGCTCCGAGTTCGTGGTCATCGGCATCGAAAGCGACTTGGCGACGGAGCTCGGCATCTCGCTTGCCACCGCGGGCCAGCTTATCAGCGTGTTCGCGCTTGTCTACGCTATCGCCACGCCGGTGCTTGCGCTCAGCACGGGGCGTTTTCGCCGCTACCAGCTGCTCGTGTGCTACAGCATCGTCTTTGTGCTCGGCAACCTGGTCATGGCGTTGGCGCCCAACTTCCAGGTGCTGTTTATCTCACGCATTGTCCTGGGCTCCGTCTCGGGCGCACTGCTCGCCGTGGGTGTGACGTACATCCCCGAGCTGCTGTCCCCGCAGCAAACTTCGCTTGCCATCTCGGTGGTATATGGTGCGTTTTCCGTAGCAATGGTCTTTGTGACCTCGATTGGCAAGTTTGTGGCCGACACGCTCGATTGGCACGTGGCCATGTACGGCACGCTGACCTTTGCCGTTTTGATCTGCGGAGCGCTCGTGGCGTTTATGCCGCGCGCCGGGCAAACCGACGAGCCTGCCACCTTTCGCGAGCAGGCGGGTCTGCTACGCGAGCCGAGCATCATCACCGGCATGCTCATCTTTTTGTTTGGCGTGGGATCGGTCTACGTATTCTACGGCTACGTGACGCCTTATCTTGAGCAGGTGCTGGGTATGGGCACCGTTCAGGCGAGCACCACGCTTATGGCCTACGGCGTGTTCTGTCTGATCTCGAACATCCTGGGCGGATGGATCGATGCACGCTTTGGCATGAAGGCGCTGCTTGTGACGTTTGTGCTGCAGGCTGCGGCGCTACTCGGGCTGTTTGCTGTGGGCGGCACCATGCCGCTCGCGCTGGCCTTTGTCTTTAGCTTGGCGCTGCTCATGTACTTGTTCTCGGTGTCGTGCATCACGCACTTCATGGACGTGGCACGCAGCCGCCATCCCAAGTCGATGGTTCTCGCAAGTTCGGTTGAGCCCATGGCGTTTAACGTCGGCATCTCGTTTGGCACCGCAGTGGGCGGCGCCGTGGTAAGCAGCGTTGGCATTGCGTACGTGGGCGCAGTGGGCGCCGCGTTCTCGCTTGTCGCCTGGGCGCTTACGCTGGTGACGATTAAGCTGGCTCGTTGGGAGCGCAAGCGGGCGAGGGCGTAAACGTAAGCGTAGGCGTAGGCGTAGGCGTAGATGCGATACTCGAGCTCGATGATGACGATCGAAAGGAAACCGCATATGCAACGCGTACTGTTTATCTGTCATGGCAACATCTGCCGCTCATCGCAATCGCAAACAACGCGGGAAGCCTGCCGCTGCTTATCTGCGCCATCCTGATCACGCTGCTTGCCATCTGAGTGTACCGCACCATGACGGTGGCCATCGTGGCTGACATCACGCCGCGCCCGCTGCGCACCAAGGCCGACTCCGTGCAGAAGATCGTGGGCTACGCCGACACGGGCGTCATGCTGGTTGCCATCTCGGTCATGGTCCCCAACGTGGAGCGCCCCGACTACCTGCCGCTCTTCCTGCTGCAGGCCGCCTTTGTGCTGGTGTCTGCCGTGGTGTACGACCTTCTGGTCAAGGAGCCGGCACTGGTGCAGAAGATGCGCCAGAAGAGTCTCGAGATGGGCATCCGCGAGGACGAGGTCGAGAAGGACGACCCCCCGGAGGCCGGTGGCAAGGAGCACAAGGCCGAGTAGGGCGGGTGCCGGCGCCCTTGCTGCCGGCGGTCTCGGCTCCAGACAGCGTACATAAAGATGAGCCAGACCTCCGAATCCGCCCGATTCGGGGGTCTTTCTCGTCAAAATGTACGCTAAATCCATGAGGGTATATAATGTGACGCTCTGCTCGAATGCATGAAGGAAGGGGTGACGATGCCTGCTCACGAGAAGCGTGTCTTGTCGCTTGACGGCCTGCGAGGGCTCGGGGCGCTGACAGTGTTCCTGTATCACGTCGACATCATGGTCAAGCCGTTTGGCGCGGGGGGTCCGAGCCTCTTCCCTGGCACCGCGTCGGTTATGGTGTTCTTCATCCTGTCTGGCATAGTGCTGTCTCTTGTTCCCCTTAAGCACATGGGAAACGGCGGGTACGACTGGCTTGGCTATTACCCAAGAAGGGTCGTCCGCCTTTGCGTGCCGCTGTTTGCGGCGATTGCACTGGCCCTTCCTGCGGGCTACGTGGCATGGCGCCTGGGGTCCACGTCGCGCTCCGCGCTTGCCGTCGCCTACGACGCGGGCCTTCCCACTGCGGTTCATGACATCCTCATGCAGTTCGACGTGCTGTTCAACGTGTCCAATGGCCTCAACGACCTCTTTGGCGCGCAGCTCGTCCGCGTTGACTCTCCCGTCTGGTCCATGAGCTGGGAGCTCTGGTTTAGCCTGACGCTTCCGCTGGCCATCTGGTGCATATCAAGGATTCGCCGGACGGGTCTGGCGGTTGTTGCGGCCTTTATTGCGGTGCTTGTCTCGTACTGGACGGGCTACTTTCCGCTGCGCCTTTG
>DXLT01000050.1:225-7565 GCA_019414555.1 Collinsella sp. | reverse complement strand
TGGGACTACGGATGGGGAGGCGTCCAACGGCGAGGATTTATCCGGCGGTACCGGTGGCAAAGCTAAGGGAACCGATAAGATTCCCGTGGTCACAGCCGTAAAGGACATGTTCGCAAGTGTTAAATCTAACGATATGACGAGCTTTAAGGCATGGCTCGATGCCGGTGGCGACGGTATCGACAAAGAGGTCAACGCCATCCAGTACGGCTACGGTGTAACGCCGGTTGTCTATCACGCGGGCAAGGGAGACGAGAAACCCGTGCGTCTGGTGCCCAATGCCATGACCGAGGCCATGAGCGGCGGCGCGAGCTCGGCGGCAACGGTGAGCATGGACTCCATGGGAGGCTCGGTCTTTAACGAGATGATTGACGACCAGAGTTTGCTCGACAGTCAGTACGATGTCGTCGCCGGTCATTGGCCAACGTCTGCCAACGAGGCCGTGATGGTGCTTTCGAGCCGTGGCACGGTGGGCGACTACACGCTCTACAGCATCGGCGCGCTGGATATCAATGAGCTTAACGACCTGGTCAACAATGCCATGACGGCCGACGGTAAGATCGAGGCGCCCGAGACCGGCGCCGACTTTACCTACGACGATGCACTGTCCACGACGTTTAAGGTACTGTCGCCGGCAGATGCGTATCGCAAAAACGATGAGACCGGCATGTGGACCGATATGTCTGGTGACGCCGACTTTATGGCGGCCAAGGTTGCCGACGGTATTGACGTGCACATTGTGGGCGTGGTGCGACCCAACGAGACGGCCAACGCGAGCGCGTTGTCTCCGGGTATTGCCTATACACACGCGCTGACTCGCCAGCTTATGGAGCGCGCCGCCGATTCGCAGATTGTGCAGGAGCAACTCGCCCACCCCGAGACGGATGTCTTTACCGGCAAAACGTTCGACGAGTTGCAGGGCGAGGCCAAACAGGGTGTGGACCTGGGCAGCATGTTCAGCGTGGACGAGGCGGCGCTCAAGAGCGCGTTCTCGTTTGATGTGTTTGCACTCTCGGGTGCTGCCAGTGGCATGGATTTTTCGGGCATCGATTTGTCGGGTCTGGATATTGACCTTTCGGGCGTTGGCAAGGACATCGACTTCAGCGACATCATGGCCAAAGCGCCAACCCCAGATTTCTCGGGCGTCTTTGACGGCCTGGAGCTCACGCCCGAGCAAATGCAGCAGATGGGAACGCTTGCCAACCAGCTGTTTGAGGGCTTTATGCAATCGGAGCAGTTTAAGGCGCTCACGCCCGGCGATCTTAAGGACGCGTCGAAGCTTGCTGCCGCATTCTCGGCGTATCTTGAGAACGATGCCGCAGCCCAGCAATGCCTGGCGCAACTCAAGGCGCTCGGCGGCGATGCCCTGGCCGAGCGCTTGCAGCAGGCGATGACCGACTATGTGCAAAAGCAGCTGGCTTTGTATCTGCAGCAGGCTATGGATCAGGTGATGAATGCAATTAGCGACCAGATCGCAACGACCGTGTCGTCCCAGCTCAAAGCGGGTGCAGCGGGTCTTGTGGACCAGATGGCCGCGCAGGTGCCCGCTAGCTTTGCCAACCTGTCGAGCGCCATGCACGTAGATGCGAGCGCTTTTGCTCATGCCATCCACTTCAACATGGACGCCGAGGACCTGAGCTCGCTCATGATGAGCTATGCCAAGGCGTCGAAGCTCACCTACGACAACAACCTGACCACACTGGGCTATGCGGACGAGGCAGACCCCATCTCGGTCAAGATCTTCCCGCGCGACTTTGAGGCCAAGGAGCGCGTGCTCGATCACATCGATGCTTATAACAAGCAGGTCAAAGCTGCCGGCCACGACGAGCAGGCAATCTCGTACACCGACTACATGGGCATCATCATGGGTTCGGTGACCGACATCGTGAATACTATCAGCTTGGTGCTCATTGCGTTTGTGAGCATTAGCCTAGTGGTGAGTTCCATCATGATCGGCATCATCACCTACATCAGCGTGCTGGAGCGCAAAAAGGAGATTGGTATTCTGCGCGCAATCGGCGCGTCGAAGCGCAACGTGGCAAACGTGTTCAACGCCGAGACCTTTATCGAAGGTCTCATCGCCGGCGCCTTTGCCATTGTCGTCGTGGTGCTCGTGAGCTTCCCGGTCAATGCCTGGGCGCTTGCGGCCAAACAGGTTCCCAACCTGATGAGCCTGCCCGTACAAGACGCGCTGGTGCTCATCGCGATTTCGGTGCTGCTGACGGTTGTCGCTGGCCTGCTGCCGGCCCGCAGCGCATCCAAGAAAGACCCCGTAGAAGCCCTGCGCTCCGAATAATGTGACAAAGGGACAGCCCTTTTGTCATATTGAATGGCTTGCAAAATCGAGGTCTAATACTTTTCCCGAGAAGTGAACGAGTAAAAACGGACCCCCGAAGCATCGACACTTTTGAAATGCAATTTCCTGCGGTTTTGCCAGCCAAATCCTGCGGGTTTGACGTCTAAAAATGTCGATGCTTCGGGGGTCCAAATATAGCCGTTCACTTCTCGGAAAAGTATTAGACCTTGAGATATAGACGGCGTTTGCGAGCGTCAATTAGGGCGTAAGCTGCTAGTCCTCCTTTGCGGAGAGCATGAGGCTAATTACCGGACGGGTGTATTCGTCGAACTCTTCTTTGGGCTCGGTGTCAAAGGTGTAGTACGACTTGATAGATTCGTCCTCCGTCTTGATGCTGATCCCCTCGTATAAGGATCCGGCTAAAAATGCCTGTTTAAATTCATCCGACAGGCTGCATGGCGTGAGGAGGCCCGGTGTGGCAACGGAAATGTCCAACCCGTTGAGCGGGGTGCAGAGTGTCGCGATATCCTGCTCGGCGCGGGCGAGGTTGTCTGCAAGGCTTGCCTCGGGGTCGATCTGACTGGTGTAATCGACGTCCGTGAGCATGCCATCTGCATCGAAAGAAAGGTAGACATAGGCTGCTTGAGCGTCGAGGTCATTATCGCGCAGATAACCGATAATGCGGTAGCCGTAGTCGTGATACGACTCGTATGGGTCGTCTGCCGCGACGCGTTCGCACGCGGGGTCCAAGGCATCTTGCGCGATGGCGAGCTGCTCGGCGGCTGCAGCCTTTCTTGCCTGAAGCTCGTTATTTCCCTGGACAAACTGCGGGATGTAGACGCCAAGCAGCACAATGGCGGGCAACACCGCGAGAGCTATGATCTGCTTCTTGATGCTTGGAATCGTCACGCCGTATGCGTTTGCCATGGCCTCGGCATTGCTCGAGGTTTCGGCCAGCACGTCTGCCGCCGTGGCGACTGCCCCTACGGCGCTGGCGACCTCGGCGGCACTGCCCAGGTTGCGCGCGAGATCGTTATCGCTGTTCTTGAGCAGGCGGCCGGCAGCTTGCGTGGCGAGCACGCTGGCGACCTCCACGGAACGGTCTTTGTTGGTCTGGGCCACCGCAAGCCTGTTCTGCAGCTCCTTCCACTGTTTGCCCTGCATTCCAAAGCGCGGCGCAAGAGCGAAATAGCAAAAGATGGCGAGTTCGATTGCGGTGAGTGCAATGGCGGTATATATGCCCGCGGGTTGGAATTCCTTTTGGTGGAACGCGATATCGTTGATCATTTGGAGCGGCAACATCAACAGGCATGCCACGAACGACATGACGAGTGCGGTCGCTGCGATCTTGGGGTACGTGCAGTACCGCTGGATGCGTTTCTTTTCTTGTTCGGTGAGCTGCTGCATGGGGCCTCGACTCTCATCGTTTTTCGGGGGCGATGCGCACACACTCTTGAGTATAGATGAGCGGAGGGTGTCTGTTGTTCAGACATGGCGGTCAACAGCTTGCTGTTGGTGATCGCTTGATCGTGGGCGCCATCTTTTAGAGCATGAAGCCGCTATCAAGGGAAAGGTGGCGAGCGAGGGAGCCGCTGTGAAGCGGCCCTACTTGCTGTTTGTGGGCGTCATTCACCTTCGTTGCACGGGGGCAGCTGGAGGGGTGGCCATCGCCAAGTAGTTATCTCTGCCTTGTGAATTGCCTGAAGCACAAGGCATAATGCATGTGGCAAAGGGGACGGTCCCTTTTGTCACATTCGTTGATATGAGAGAAGAGTAGATGATCCTTTCGCTTGCCCCCATGGAGGGAATTACTGGGCATGTGTTCCGTCGCGTGCATGCGGAGTGCTTTGGTGCGCTCGACTGCTACTACACGCCGTTTTTGCCGCCGCCGCGGGTAGGCAATCGCTTTGGCGGCAAGGCGTTTAAGGAAGTCGATCCAGCTAACAACCAAGGGCTTAACGTGGTGCCCCAGCTCATGTCCAAGAATGCGGACGAGTTTGTGTGGGCAGCGCAGGTGCTCGCTGACATGGGCTATCGCGAGGTCAACCTCAACTTGGGTTGCCCCTCGGGGACGGTTGTCGCCAAGGGCAAGGGCTCGGGTTTTCTGCGCAATCTCGATGAGCTCGAGGTGTTCTTGGGCGACGTGTGCGAACACTCTCCGCTGCCGGTATCGGTAAAGACTAGGTTGGGACTCGAGAGCGACGACGAATACGAGCGCGTGCTCGATTTGTACTGCCGCATGCCGCTGGCAGAGCTGATCGTGCATCCGCGCGTGCAAAAGGACCGCTATACGGGCTCGCCGCGCGAGGAGTTTTACGGCGAGACGTTGGAGCGGGCGCCGTTTCCGGTGGCATACAACGGTGACATCTTTGATCTTGAGGACATGGACGCGCTGGTGAAGGCTTATCCCGGCACGCGCCATGTGATGTTGGGGCGTGGTCTGCTCGCAAACCCCGCGCTGGCTCGCATGATCAAGGGCGGTCCTGCTGCCACGGCCGCCGAGATGCAACGCTTCCACGACACGCTGTTTGCGGCATATGCAGAAGAGATTGGCGGCAATGCAGTCTTTCGCATGAAGGAGTGGTGGTTCTACGCCAAGTGCGCCTTTGCCAATCCTGCCACCGTCCACAAGCTCGTGCGCAAGACCAAAAAGGTCGACGAATACCGCGCCGCCGTCGAACGGGTCTTTCGCGAGCAGCCGCTCGCGCCCACCGCTCGTTTCCACGGATAACTGATCTGCAGGGGGACGGAGGAGGCGAATCGTCTTGTTGGTGCCAACTCCCAGGGGCTTGGGGCTGGGATCAATGGTTGTGCAAGAAACTCGCCAAAAATGTGATGGTATTATGACTATTTAAAATGTTTACAATGCGATAACGCTTGAGCTATATCCGGAAGCGTATTTCGCTTATGCCATTAGAATAGTGGCGTAAGAAAGTTGTGCCGGCGTTCTGCCGGGCTCGATACGAAAGGAAAGGCATTCCATGAAAAAACGCTCCCATGCCGTTCTTGCGGTAACAGCAGGGCTTATGACATCCCTTTGCTTTCTTGCACCTCAGGCTTTTGCGGATGACGGTTTTGCTTCTGTTTCCGAGCCTGCCGTTGAGGCGTCTTCGGTGAGCACGGTTGCCAAGCCCCAAGTCGATGCCGCGTCTGCGAACGAATCTGGCACGCCTGTCGCCTCTTCTGCCGAATCCGCTGCGACCGCTCCCTCCTCGGCTCCTGTTGCCGCAAGTGCTTCTGCGGGCGCAAGGAACGGTGCTTCTGTCGCAGAGTTTAACGGGACCCAGTACGCGACCTTTGATGAAGCGCTTGATGCCGCCAAGAAAACTGACGGCGCGACCATCAAGCTCCTTGCCGATGCCAAGACCGCTGGTCTCGAGCTGAGAAAGGACCTCACCATCGACGGCAATGGCCACGCGCTGAACTTCACCGACAAGGGCATTGCCCTTTGGGGCCACGCGCTTGTGCTCAAGAACGTCAATGCAAGCATGGCCGGCGTTGGCTCCACTCCGTATACCGCCGAGTGGAAATGGATGTCTGTGTGCGCGAGCAAGAATGCCTCGCTCACGCTCGATGGCGCTACGCTTACCATGGACGGTACCGGCGCTGGCAACGTTCATGCCATTTATTTCTGTAGCAACAATAAGCTTAACCTGAAGAATGGCTCTAATCTCACCATTAAGAACTACAAGCAGGACGCTCTTGAGTGGGATGGCGGCGACGGCGGCTACAACGTGAACATCGAAGGCGGCTCTACCTACACCTCCGATCACTGCCGTTCTGGCTTTACGGGCACGTTTATCGTCACGGTCGACAAATCGAAGGTCAACGTCGTGAACTCGACCGGCAACGGTTCGAATGGCTCGCACTTCAATATCAAGAATGGCTCCGTGGTTGACTTCTCTGGTAACGGCTCTCACGGCCTTTCCGCCGGTAACCTCACCATCAATAGCTCTACGGTTACGGCCAGCAATAACGCTCTCACGGGCATCATTTTTACTGGCAAGGGCGAGTTCAAGAGCGCGAATGTTCAGATTTCCGGCACTAAGGGCACGAGCTACTGGAACGCTGGCATGCGTCTGATGAAGGCGAACGCAAGGCTCGATGTTGACGCTGCTTCTACAGTTTCCATCACTGGCAACAAAGTCACCGGCCTCTTCCTTGATTCCGGTGCGCAGGCTGCGTTCGCCGAGGGTTCCGGCCTTACCATTACGCGCAACGATGCCTCTCAGAAGAACTGCTCCACCAAGAAAGATACCGCTCAGATGGGTGGCGGCGTAGTCGTGCGCAACGGAGCCAGTCTTACGCTTCCTGCTTCGGCGGTGATCGACAATAACAACGCTGCTCTTGCTGGCGATGACCTCTATGTCGAGAAGGGCGGTACCATCTCCTTCGGCGCAACGCATAACAACATGCTTTCCGATTTTGAGGGCTGCGGTCATGCGATCGATGGTTGGTATGTCGATGCAAAAGGCTCTCGCTGGTCCGCTCATGGCGAGGCCAAATATGTAGAGGCTGCTCAACCTGGTACTTACGAGGCAAAAGAAGCCCCTGTTGCATTCAAGGCTGCCCATGGCCTGGTGAGCGTCGATTACCAGTATGTCGGCGAAGCCCCCGAGAAGGCAAAGTTGCCCGATGCCGATGAGGGCCTTGAGGTTGGCTCTGCGTATGCCGCCAAGGAGCAGAAGGCTGTCGATGGTTGGACGTTCGATGGTTGGTATACCGACGAGGGCTGCACGGTCCTGTGGAACGACGGCGATTCGCTGACGGGTTCGATGACGCTCTACGGCAAGTGGACGAAGAAGCCCGTTCAGCCGAGTGAAAAACCCAAGACGGAGATTGCCAAGAAGACCAAGAGCACCAAGAGCACCAAGAGCACCAAGTCACTTCCTTCGACCGGTGATAAAAGCAGCGCCGTGATGACTGCCGCCCTCGCCGGTGTTGGCACTGCGGTGCTCGGCTTTGGTGAGGCGATTCGTCGCAGGGCCAATTCCAATAGGTAGTTGATGCGCCCATAACCACGTATTTCATAACCGAACCTTACAGG
>DXLT01000050.1:0-215 GCA_019414555.1 Collinsella sp. | reverse complement strand
TTGCTTTAGCGGTGGCCTTCGTTGCCTCCGTCTTCCTCGCGCTGCCGGTGACCGCGCTGGCCGGCGAGGCAGGTCAGTTCACGGCTTCCGCACCGCAGTCCGTTTCCTATAACGGCCAGGAGCACCACTTCAAGAGCACCGTCAAGGACAAGAACGGCAAGGAGCTCGTTGAAGGTACGGATTTCGTCCGCCGGTACTACTACACAGACCAGCGC
>DXLT01000005.1:6344-18091 GCA_019414555.1 Collinsella sp. | reverse complement strand
CTCGACGAGCTTGCGGACTCACTCTCGGAAGCAGATAGCGGTGGTCGGCTCAAGCTGGCAAGCCAAAAGTTCTACTTTGCCGGACTGGTCGCCTGCATCGAGAATTTGTGTCTGAGCCCGCATGGGGTGTCGTCAATCGAGCGTTCCGCCCGCATGCGTGATATGCTCGAGGCGCCTCGAACCCGTCAGATGGTCGCCGCGCTCAAGGATAACCATCGGGGGCTCGGTCTGTTGTTTGGGCCGATCGCTAGCGCCAAGCCCGCGCGTTGCGTGATGTGTACGCATCTGGCAGCTTTTCTTAACCGGACGGGCGCAAAAACCGCCTAAACGGCTCATTACGAAACAAACTTGCATAGAATTGTTTCGAAATGCGTTCTTATACACAAAAGCCTTCAAATAGCGTTAAACTATTCAATCACTGATTGATTGTCTCCGCCATCTTTTGGAGTGAGGGTTTGTATGGCTAAAAAACGCAATGGGCGCCAGGATGCCATTAGAGATATTGTGCGCAATAAGGACGTCCGCACGCAGCGTGTGCTGGTCGATGAGCTCCGTGCTATGGGCTTTGATTGCACGCAGGCGACTGTCTCTCGCGATATTGCCGATATGGGGCTGCGTAAGCTCCCTGAGGGCATCTATGTTCTGGCAGAGGACCTGCACCTGCAGCGCATGGTTTCCGAGCTCGTAACGGGCGTTCTGCGTACCGATAATCTGGTTATGATCAAGGCTCAGCCTGGCACGGCTTCCGGCATCGCCGCCGCCGTTGATGCGGCAGAGTTGCCCGATGTGCTTGGCTCGCTTGCCGGCAACGATACGATTTTGGTTATTGCCCAGACGGCCGAGGACGGCGAGCGTCTCGAGGCGCTGATCAATAAGCTGAGCAATTCTCGCAAGTAGGCGTGCGGGTCGTGCGCTCGGCACTGCGTGCGCTTACATAGTGGCTTGTAAGGGGTGTCGACGTTGGTCGGTATCCCCTTTTTTTGTTTGCTGGTATAACGACCGCCCAGTCGCTTCAAACTAAAAGGCCCCGAGCAGTTCAATAAGCTGCTCGGGGCCTTGTTGGCTTTAGTCGCGTACTTCTTAGCCGACCGTATCGTCAGGCGTGGGCGAGGGGTCGGGAGTGGGAGTGGGCGTAGGCGTAGGCGTGCCGCCATCGCCGCCGGTCGAACCACCAGTGGAGCCGCCCGTCGAGCCACCGGTCGTACCGGTGCCGCCGGTGGTGTCGCCGCCCGTGGTCTCGGTGGTCGTGGTCGTCGTGGTAGTCGTTGTGGTGGTTTCCTCTTCCTCTTCGTCCTTGTCCTTGTCGTCGTTCTCCGACTTCTTGGTGTTATTGGTGCCGTAGAACTTCCAGACGCTGTTGTTCTTGTAGGTGGGCGCCGTTCCGGTCGCAAACTCCTCGCGCTCGGTACCGGTCAGAACGGTGTTCATAAACCGCTTAAAGACAGGCAGGTTGGTGCTGTCGCCCAGCAGGTCCGTGCCGTACTTTTGGATGGGGATCTCGCCCGCGGAATAGCCGGTCCACAGGGCGCACGCCAGCTGCGGGGTATAGCCGCAGAACCACAGGTTGGTGGTGTTGTCGGTGGTGCCCGTCTTGCCGGCATAGGGCTGGTTGACACTCAGGGCGCCGGCAGCACCCGTACCGCTGCCCTTCATGACGCCGGACAGAACATCGGTGACCGCGGCGGCCTCGCCCTCGGTAAGCACCTGTGAGGGATTGTCGGTGTGCTGGTACAGCACCGAACCGGTACGAGAATCAATCTCGGTGATGGCGATCGGCTGGCGATAGTAGCCGCCGTTGGCAAACGTCGCGTAGGCGGCGGCCATCTCGAGCGGCGAGATCGAGCCGGTGCCGAGCGTCATGACGGGAACGTCCTCGATGTTGTCCTTGGCGGGGTCGATGCCGAGCTTTTTGACGAGCGAGATGATCTTGCTGTTGCCGACGGCTTCCGCCACCTGGATGTAGCCGGTGTTGGAGGAGTATGCCGTCGCCTGCTTAAGCGTGATGTTGCCATAGCTCTGGTTGGCGTAATTTTGGACCTCGGTCGTGGTGCCCTTGGCCTTGAGCGGCGAGTTGCAGTTGAGGGTGACGTTGGGGTTCATGCCGTTTTGGATGGCAGTTGCCAGCGTAAAGGCCTTAAAGGTGGAGCCGACGGGACGCTTGGCCGTGGCATGGTTTACGTGGTTCTCGTCGGCGTTGTAGTCGTAGCCGCCCACCATGCACTTGATGTAGCCGGTCTTGGGGTCGACGACGACCATGCCCATGTCCAGGCCGTCAAGCGAGAGCGTGTCGAGCTGCTCGCGGACGGCATTCTCTGCCACCTGCTGCATCGTGGGGTCGATGGTGGTCTTGACGGTCAGGCCGCCCTTAAAGAGCACGTCGGTCGAGAACTCCTGCTCCAGCAGCTGCTTGACGTAGGAGACAAAGTAGGGCTGCGAGTATACGTCGACGCCGCTGCCCGAGATTTCGGTCACATTGAGGGTGATGGGCTCGGCCTGTGCGGCATCGTGCTCCTCCTGGGTGATGTGGCCCAGGCGCAGCATGTTGTCGAGAACCTTGTTGCGGCGAGACAGTGCCAGATCGGGATTGACCGTGGGGTCGTACTGCGAAGGCGAGTTGGGAAGGCCGATGAGTAGCGCGGCCTCGCTCAGGGTGAGGTCGGCGGCGCTCTTGGACAGATAGGTCTCGGCTGCGGCCTCGATGCCGTAGGCGCCGTGGCCGTAATAGATGGTGTTGAGGTACATCATGAGGATCTCGTCTTTGGAGTACATGTCCTCCATCTTGATGGCGATGTAGGCCTCGCGCACCTTACGCTCAATGGTCGAGTCGAATTGCTCCTCCTGCAGGATGGTGTTGCGCACAAGCTGCTGGGTGATCGTCGAGGCGCCTTCGTGCCCGCCGCCGAGGGTTGCCACCGCAGCACGCGCGATACCCCACAGGTCGATACCGCCGTGCTCGTAGAAGCGCTCGTCCTCGACGTCAACGGTGCCCTGCAGCACGTAGGGGGAGACCTCGTCCTTGGTGATAGACTTGCGGTTTTGCGTGTAGAAGCTCGCGATCTTGTTGCCGTTGCAGTCGACGATCTCGGTGGGCTCGCTCACCAGATACGCGTTGGCGTCGGTGTAGTCGGGCAGATCGGACAGCCAGCGGTTGACGTTACCGAGCATGCCGATGCCAAACGCCACGCCCGCAATCAGCAGAAAGCCCAAAAACGAGAGCAGGATTATGGGCAGGGCGTGCGTCTTTGAACGGCTGTGTCCCTGTCGTTGGCGAGGACCCATATATTGACCTCCAGGTATGTCGTGCCGGACGGTGGATGTGCCGTCGGGGCAGGATGGACATAAGTTATTACACGATAAACCAAACGGGGCGCGCGAGGCCTCGTGTATGCTGGAAGACGGCATTTTTCAGAGTGAATGCATACCTTGGTAAGGAGTTTGCCGATGGCGATTCGGGCGATGGGGCCGAGCGGACAATACGAGACTGGATTGGATGCTGCCGGTGCGGCGCTGCCCGAGTTGCTGGCGCCGGCGGGCGGACTCGACCAGATGCTTGCGGCCATCGCCGCGGGCGCCGATGCCATCTATGCGGGGTTGGGCGGCTTTAACGCCCGTGTGGGCGCCCATGGCTTTACGGATGACGAGTTTGCGCGCGGCTGCGCCGTGGCGCATGCCCATGGCGTGCGTGTGTACGTGACGCTCAACGTGTTCGTGTTTGACGATGAGTTGTCCGACGCGGTGGCGTTGGGAGCTCATGCACTGGAGCTGGGCGCCGATGCTCTGATTGTCGCCGATGCCGGGTTGGCCTGCGCGCTGCGCGCGGCGATTCCCGGGGTCGAGATTCACCTGTCCACGCAGGCGGGCGCTCATAGCGAGGGTGCCGTGCGGCTTGCCGCCGATGAGCTGGGGGTCGAGCGCGTGACGACGGCACGCGAGCTGACGGTCGACGAGATTGCGGCGCTATGTGCCACGGGCGTGCCCATCGAGGTATTCTGCCACGGTGCGATTTGCATCGGCTATTCGGGGGCGTGCGAGTTCTCGGCCTTGCGGCGTGGGCGCTCGGCGATGCGCGGCGACTGCACGCAGCCGTGCCGTCTGGCGTACGACCTAGTGGACGAGGCGGGGCAGAGTGTTGTTGCCGTCGAGGGAGACCGCCTGCTTTGTCCGCGTGACTATCTGGGTATCGCGCACCTGCCCGAGCTTGTTGCCGCCGGCGTGGCATCGCTCAAGATCGAGGGGCGCATGAAGAATCCCGATTACGTATTCAACGTGGTGAGGGTGTGGCGTCGGGCACTCGATATGCTGTGCGACGGCGCGTGGGACTCCGGTGCCGTGGAAGAGCTTGAACGCGAGCTGGGAAGGTCGTTTAACCGTGGGTTTACCGATGCTTACCTGCGGGGTCGTTCGGGTGCCGAGCTCATGAGCTTTGAGCGCGCGATCAACCAGGGCGTGCGCGTGGGCCACTTGGTGGCGGTGGGTCACGAAGAGGTGACGGTTGAGCTTGATGCCGCCGTGGCGGCGGGCGATACGCTCGAAATCCGATTTTACCCGGGTGCCGACGCGCGTCCCGATGTGCCCAAGCGCTGGCCACAGGTGCCTTGCCCCGTGGATGCCGCTGCGGGGGAGCGCATCGTCGTGCATTGCAAACGTAAGGTGGACGCGGGCTGCGAGGTCTATCTGATTCGCAGCGCCGGCGTGTTGGATCAGACGGCGGCGGTGTTGGAGCGCATGCGGGCCGAGGCGGATGCGATTGCGCCCGTTGCGCGTGCCGTTGAGGTGCTGCCCTTTGAGGGCGCTGCGGTGGATGGCGGTGCGTCGACGGAGTTGGTGGGGTCGGCGGGGCCGGCAAAGCGCGAGGATTTTGCTCGTATGGTCTTTGCCTGGGAGCTGATGGATGTGGGTCCGCGCGATGAGCGAGATCTGTCCGATACAACGGTGGTGCTCGACGAAGTGTGCCGCGCGGGCGACGCCGAGCGGACTCGGGCGCTTATGCAGCGTGCCGGGCGCGTCGTCTGCCGCAATCTGGGACAAGTGGCGATGGCCCGCGAGCTGGGCACAACGTTTGACGTGGCGGCGCCGGTGTTCTGTGCCAATCGGGCCACGCTTACCTGGCTGCGCGGACTCGGTGCGGGGCGGGTGTGCTTGTCGGCCGAGTTGCTCGGCAATGATGCGGAGCGTGTTGCCGAACTTGCCGCTTGCCCCGGTGTCTTGGGGCCTGTCGATGCCGACCGTCCCGAGCTCATGGTGTGCGAGCACTGCTTGCTGACTGCCGAGGGCGCCTGCGCCACGGATGCAACGGGGCAGGTCCGTTGCCGTGACTGCTCGCGCCGTCAGCAGGCGCGCTTTTTGGTCGAACGTGACGGCACGCGTTTGCCGGTCGTTATCGACGCGTGCGGCAGGACGAGGATTTTCCTGTCGTAGGTGCCGCGTCGCGCTGTTTTGGTTATTATTAGTGGGTTTATGAACTTCCAGCACCGCCGTATCCGGTGAGGGTGCTATAGCAAAAGGAGGATACCCAATGCTGTCTGTTGACGAGCAAATGCGTATCATCACCTCGGGTGCAGCGCAGATCGTCCCCGAGGCCGACCTTCGCAAGAAGCTTGAGAAGGGCGAGCCCCTCAACATCAAGCTCGGCGTCGATCCCACCAGCCCCGACCTGCACCTGGGCCATGCCGTGCCCCTGCGCAAGATGCGTCAGTTCCAGGACCTGGGCCACAACGTCACCCTTATCATCGGCAACGGCACTGCGCTGATCGGCGACCCCTCGGGCAAGAACTCCACCCGCCCGCAGCTTTCGCAGGAGCAGATCGAGGCCAACGCCGAGACCTACGTGAGCCAGGCCATGAAGATCCTGGACCCCGAGAAGACCACCATCGTGCACAACGGCGACTGGATCCTTTCGATGGACCTGGCCGGCCTGCTGCAGGTGTGCTCCAAGTTCACCGTCGCCCGCATCCTCGAGCGCGACGACTTTACCAAGCGCTACCAGTCCCAGACGCCGATTGCCCTGCACGAGTTCCTGTACCCTGTGATGCAGGCCTTCGACTCCGTGCAGATCAAGGCCGACGTCGAGATGGGCGGCACCGACCAGCTCTTTAACCTGCTCGCCGGCCGCGAGCTCATGGAGAAGATGGGCATGGAACCGCAGATCGCGCTCACCATGCCGCTGCTCGAGGGCACCGACGGCGTCCGTAAGATGTCCAAGTCCTACGGTAACTACATCGGCCTGACCGATGCTCCCAAGGATATGTTCGGCAAGACCATGTCCATCCCCGACGAGATGATTGGCAAGTACTATCGTCTGGCCAGTTCGCTCACCCCGGCCGAGGTCGACAAGATCGATGCCGCCCTGGCCGATGGCTCCGCCGACCCCTACGAGCTCAAGCGCGCTCTAGGCCGCGACCTGTGCGACACCTACCACGGTGCTGGCGCCGGCGACGAGGCTCAGGCCGAGTTCGACCGTGTGTTCAAGGAGGGCCAGCTTGCCGACTTCCCCGAGAAGCACGTTGAGCTGACCGTCAACGACGAGGGCCAGATTTACCTCGCTGGCCTGCTCAAGGACCTGGGCCTTTCGGCCAGCGCCGGTCAGGCCCGCCGCGACATCGACGGCGGCGGCGTCAAGATCAACGGCAAGGCTGTGGCTCCCAAGAGCTACAACATCGATCCGAGCGCCCTCAAGCTGGGCGACACCCTCTCCGTGGGCAAGCGCAAGGGCTTTAAGTTGGTCTAACGAGCGAGTTGACCTCACAAGTGCAATAAGGCCGCAGCCGGGAATCCCGACTGCGGCCTTTTTGGTTGCGACGATCCCTTGGGGACGGAGGGATCATTTGGCGGTCCCGTTAAGCGGAAGGGGTGTTAGCGGGACTTTCTTTTTGGCATACAATGGCTATTGGCTTGCTGCGGTGAAGGTCTGTCCGCTCCGCAGCTTTTTTCTACGGTTAAAGGAGTATGTATGTCCGTTGAGGTCATGAGGTCTGTGATCGATGCTGCCGAGGGGCGCGTGCCCGTCGACACGCTGTTTACCAATGCGCAGATCGTCGACGTGTATGGCCAGCGTGTGGCGCCCGGTAGCGTTGCCGTCAAGGACGGTGTGATCGTCGGCGTGCTCTACGATGGTCGCGACGATGCTGCTGGCACCTACGAGGCAACTGAGGTCATCGACTGCCAGGGTCGCTATCTCGCTCCCGGTTTTATTGACGGGCATTTGCATATCGAGTCCTCGAACATCCGTCCCGCCGAGTATGCTCGCATGGCCGCGACGCGCGGTACTACCACCGCCATTGCCGACAGCCACGAGATTGCCAATGTTGCCGGTCTCGACGGCTTGCGCTTTATGATCGAGGACGGCCGCCGCGCACCCATCTCCATCAAGTACATGATGCCTTCGTGCGTGCCCGCACTGCCCGACGAGCAAGCGGGCGCTGTGATTACCGCCGCTGACATGCAGGCGTTTTTTGCCGAGCATCCGGGCGATGTCTTTGGCCTGGGCGAGATGATGAACCTGCCGGGCGTCTTTATGGCCGATCCCGAGACCTGCGCTCGAATCGACGCTGCCAACCAGACGCCGTCCAAGCAGGTTGACGGTCACGCGCCGCTCGTTGCCGGCAAGGACCTCAACGCCTATGCCGCAGCAGGTATTATCGCTGACCATGAGTCGACGATTCCCGAGGAGGCACTCGACAAGCTGTCTCGCGGCATGTACGTGATGCTGCGCGAAGGTACGTGCAGCCATGACCTGGCCAACCTGTCGCCGATGCTGCTGGAGAATCCTGCCCGTGCCCGCCGTTGCTGCTTTGCGACTGACGACCGTGCTCCCTCCGACGCGCTTGCGACCGGCATGATCGATAACGCCTGCCGCGTGGCGATTGAGGCCGGTATCGACCCCGTGGTCGCTATCTCTATGGCGTCCCTGTCCACGGCCGAGGCGTTTGGCCTGGACCACGGTTGCCGCGACCCGCACGAGCTGCGTGGCGCCATCGCCCCGGGCAAGCGTGCCGACCTGCTGGTGCTCAATGACCTGACGTTTGCCACGGCTCCGCATCGCGTATATGCCGCCGGTGCCCTGGTGGCGCAGGACGGTACCTTTGTGGGCGAGATTGCACCCGAGATGGCCGAGGTTGCGGCCCTTGCCGATGAGCTGCGCGCCTCCGTTAAGCTGCCGAAGCTTTCGCTCGACGTATTCGACTATGCCTTTAAGCCGGGCGAGGCCGTGATTGACGTGGTGCCGGGTAAGGCCATCACGGGTATGGCTCGCCCCGAGAGCGCCGAGGGCCTGCGTCGCATTATGCTGATCGAGCGCCATGGCCGCGGCGTGTCGTTGCAGGCCGAGGGCGCCGACGGCGATGGCCCCGCTGGCCTGGGCCTGGTCGGCAAGCATATCGGTCGCGGCTGGGTGCGTGGCTTCACCATCACAGGCGGTGCCATCGCCTCGACGATCGGTCACGACTCGCACAACGTATGCGTGGTGGGCGACAATGCCGCCGATATGATGGCTGCCGTCGAGGCCGTGGGCCAGGGCGGTCACGTACTGGTGCGCAACGGCGAGGTCGTGGCGCGCATCCCGCTGGCGCTCGGCGGCCTGATGAGCGAAGGCACGGCCGAGGATGTCGCCGCGCAGCACGACGACTTTATGGTCAAGGCGCGCGCCATGGGTATTGAGCCGCCGCTCGACCCCATCATGGGCATCATCTTCCTGCCCCTGCCGGTTATCCCGACGCTCCGCATCCGCCCCGAGGGCATGTTCGACGTCACAACCTTCACCTACGCCGACTAGTCATCGGGGACGTTCTTAAACGTCTAGTCGCCTGCGACACTCTTTGACGTGTTGCCTGACGCTGCGACCGTGGGACCTCTGACGCGCGTGAGCTATTTGCTAGGTCCTTGTAACGTTTGCGCCCGCGGAGTCTTACCTGAGCTCCCTTTGGGTACGTTGGAATTGGATACACGTTCGATTCCAACAAGTCCGAAGGGAGCTTTTCCATGTTTAAACTGATTGCATCCGATATGGACGGCACGTTGCTTGACGAAAACAGCCAGGTGCCTCCCGAGACCTACGAACTGATTCTGGCGCTACACGAGCATGGCGTGCATTTTGCCGCATCGTCAGGTCGCCGCTACGATCGCCTGTGCGAGTTCTTTGCGCCCGTTCGCGACAAGATGGACTTTGTCGCCGCTAACGGTGCCCAGGTCTACGCCGACGGCAAAATGGTAGACCGTGAGGTGTATTCGCACCTGGCGATTCGAAAGCTCGCCCAAGCAGTCGCGACGTTTCCCAATCTGCATCTTGCGCTCTTTGACCGAACCAAGTCCTTCCTGCTCGATGACGAGTGCAAGTTCGTGCGTGAGGTCGATAAGGACCTTCCCAATGCCGAGCGTATTTGGGAGCTGCCCGATCCCAGCGTAAATATCATCAAGGCGAGTATCTTTTGCGATGACGGTGTCGTTATGGACAGCGCCTACGTGCTACAGCGCGAACTTGGTCAGCTCTTTACTTTTGCGCCTTCGGGCAACGCGTGGATCGATGCTATGCAGCCCGGTGTGTCGAAGGCCTCGGGCATCGCGCAGCTCGCGGAACACTACGGCATTGGACGCGACGAGGTCATGGCGTTTGGCGACTCGATGAACGACTACGAGATCATTCGCTTTGTCGGCACGGGCTGCGCGATGGAAAACGCGCGCCCCGCGCTTAAGGCGGTGGCCGATCGCGTGGTGGGTTGTAACCGCGACCACGCCGTCCAGCAGGAGCTCCGCCACGTTCTGGAGAGCCTCGCCTAATCCGGCACTTGGGGACGTTCCTTTTCTGCCGGCAGCTGGGGACAGTCCTTGCAGCTTTTTCGCGAAGAGTGTCCCCAACGACTACTGTGACTGGGGCAGCTAATTTGGGACGGGGCTATTTTAGCTACCCCACACAAGCGGGCAGCTAAAATAGCCCCGTCCCAAATTAGCTGCCCTGCCGGGTTGCTGCTGCTAGGCGAGGGCAGCCATGATGGTGCGGGCGACGCCGTCGTGGTCGTTGTCGAACTCGGTGATGGCGTCGGCGGCGTCGCGGTCCTCGGGCTCGGCGTTGATCATGGCCATGCCGTGGCCCGCTGCCTGCAGCATGGGGATGTCGTTGATGTTGTCGCCGAACGCCCAGGCGTCGACGAGACGCTCGCCCAGGTGCTCGCATAGCCACGTGAGGGCCGTTCCCTTGGTGGCGCCCTCACCCATGACCTCGATATTCATGGCGTAAGAACGCGTGACCTCAATGCCTCCGAGCGTGTCGAGCTCAGCCGCGATGGCGTCGCGATCGGCCGGGTCGTGCCAGTACATGGCGATGCGTTCGAGCGTCTCGACCCCGTCGATCTTACTGTCGATATCCATGTCGATCGGTGTTCGTGTGCGCTTGAGCGAAGCCGCGATGTGGGGGTCACCGCCGCAGAACTCATCCAGGCGCCCGTAAAGCGAGCGGGGGAGGAAGCACTGCCCATCCGCGAAGATATCGAAGGTCACATCGTGGCCGGCGGCGATGCGATGGACGCGATGGGCAATGCCGCGATCGAGCGGACGGCTCAAAATGCGCGTAGCACGTGAGGTATCGTTGGGCACATCGTCGTCGAGCTGCCAGACGCTGGCGCCATTGGCGCAGACCGCGTAGTGCACGGCAGGATGGGCGAGGATGGGCTCAAAGACGCCCGACAGCGGACGCCCCGTGCACGGTACAAACTCAATGCTGCGACGTGCGAGCTCGTCGAGCATCGCCCAGGTGGCGTCGCCCATCTGCTTGTCGCTCGTCAACAGTGTTCCATCCATATCGGAAAAAACAATCATTCGATGCAGCCCTTTCTACTGGCATAAAAAGCGTGGCCGAGGGCGGTGATGCCCTGGCCACGCTCGAGTTCTATAACGGTCCGCGTCCTAGCGGTCGGCGATCGGCTTGTACTCCAGCGGCTCGATCACCGGACGATAGGCCGGGCGAATAATACGGTGCGCGCAGAAGAGCTCTTCCATGCGGTGTGCCGACCAGCCGGCCATGCGGGCGACGGCGAATAACGGCGTAAAAAGCGTCTCGGGCACGCCGAGCATCTTGTAGATAAAGCCCGTGTACAGGTCGATGTTGGCGCAGATGGGCTTGGTCATGCCGTGGTCGCGCATGACCTGGGGTGCCAGGCGCTCGATGCGCTCGATGAGCGCGAACTCATCGCCCAGGTCCTTCTTGGCGGCAAGCGTGCGCGCGTAACGGCGGCAGACCTCGGCGCGCGGGTCGCTGAGCGTATAGACGGCGTGGCCCATACCGTAGATGAGGCCCGTGCCGTCGAAGGCCTGCTTGTCGAGGATCTTGCCCAGGTAGGCTGCGACCTCGTCCTCGTCCTCCCAGTTGGAGACATGCGCGCGGATGTCCTCGTGCATGGACACGACCTTGGCGTTGGCACCGCCGTGGCGCGGGCCCTTGAGCGAGCCGATAGCCGCGGCGTAGGCGGAATACGGGTCGGTGGCCGAAGACGACAGCACGCGGCAAGCGAAGGTGGAGTTGTTGCCGCCGCCGTGCTCGGCATGCAGCATGAGCATCACGTCGAGCAGCATGGCTTCGTCGCGGGTGAACGCCATGCCACCGCGCAAGACCTGTAGGATGGTCTCGGCGGTGGAGAGACCGGGCGTGGGGTGCGGCACGTGAACCTCGGAGCCGCGAAGCTTGGCGACCGAGGCCATGTGTGCGAAGGCGGCGATGCGCGGGAGACGTGCGAGCATGGAAATGGCGACGTCGATTTCGT
>DXLT01000005.1:0-6334 GCA_019414555.1 Collinsella sp. | reverse complement strand
CGTACTCGTCGCTCAGATGTCTAAAGGCGCCCAGGCGCTCGCAAAAGCCGTCGAGCTCTTCCTTGTTGGGCAGCGAACCCGTGATAAGCAGATAGGCGACTTCCTCGTAGCCGTAGCGATTCTCGGCCTGGGCATTGTTGACCAGATCCTCGATGCTGTAGCCGCGAAGCGTGAGCTTGCCCTGATCGGGCACGACCTTTCCGTCGACCTTGTTGTAGCCGTGCACATCCGAGATACGAGTGAGGCCCGCGACCACGCCCGAGCCGTCGGCATTGCGCAGGCCGCGCTTGACATTGTGCTCTTCGAACAAGCCCTCGTCATAAGGGTCGGTCGGCAGGCCGTGGTAGAGGCTTTCGCTCTCAGACGAAATCTGGCGGCTTGCTTCGTAATCCAGAACCAGTCGGCTCAAGTGGTCATCGAAGCGGTAATAGATTTTCTTGGCGTCGTAGGCCATGTGCGCTCCTCTCCGGGCCGTGTGGGGGCGGCGTGCTTGAGTGCAGATGCGCCGGCCTGTTCCTGCACGGCCTGTTCGCTACAGGCGGTACATAAAGTTAAAGACGTCCTCGCGCTGGATGGACACGTTGACGCCCGAAAGCTCGCCGGCCTCGGCCAGGGCCTCCTGCAGCTCAGCGAAGTCGAGCTTGGACTCGGCGGTATCGGCCAGCATGGTCATGGTGAAGATGTCCTCGATAATGGACTGCGTGATGTCGCGGATGTCGACGTTGGCCTCGCCCAGGACACGGGTGACGCCGGCGACGATGCCGGGGCGGTTCTTGCCAAGGACGGTGATGACGATACGGGAGGACGAGATCTCGGCCATGGGAAACCCTTTCGCGTGATTGCGGCGCGCGCGGGGCGCTCCGCTACGGTACAGTGTTCATCATTGTACCTGTCTGGCGCAAAAAAGGCGCGCTCGCTGCGGCGTTACATGCCTGCAACATGAGCGTAAGGGGGAAGGCCGTACGGGGAAGAGCCGTCTGGCGCGTGTCCGGCTCGTGTTGGGTTGATTTCCGATCTCAGCCGAACACATTGAGCGGACAGGCCGTTCCCGCAGTCAGCCGAACGCCTCCGACGGCTGATTCCGAACTGGAAGCGGAGGGCATCCCCGCCCTTCGGTAGGGGATACCGCTCCGCGGCGCATGCCGCGGGCGGCGCCCCTATCGGACCACCGTGACCTCAGTTGGGATGGGCCCAGCACTGCCGCGTACTCGGTGAGCTAGAGCCAACTGTTCGTCTTCACGTCGCGTATGGCGATATTTCGGTCGTCCGGCTCGGTGATGCCGTAGCCGAACGCCTGGAGCGTCTCGATGGACTCCTGGATCCTCTGTTGGAACATGGGACCCGGATCGACCCTCGGCCCGAGGTGCCCGCGCCAAAGGCACGGCGTGGCGCGCAGCATGTTATGGATTTTGGAGATGGGCTCGATGTCGGCGTAGACGTTGAGCGTCGCCATGGCGTCCTTGTGGCCGAGGATCGATTGGAGCGCCTTGATATCGCCGCCTTGGCGGATCCACTGCGTTGCGAACGTGTGGCGAAGGCCGTGGAACGTGATCAGCTCGTCGTTGGTGCCCATGAGGCCGTTGGTCTCCGAGAACGTCTTGAACGCCCTGCGGATATAGCTTGTCGTCGCGAAGGTCGCGCCCGGCTCCGACAGGATGTAGCAGTCCCCGATCTCGACCGCCCCGGTAAGGCCGCGCAAGCGCAGCTTTCCGCAGTCGATCTCGTGGGTCTCCTTCAGGAAGGGGAGTAGGCCGACCGGGTCGATGGGGATACCCCTGGCGTCATGGGTCTTGGTGTCCTTGATGAACGAACCCATTCCCTTCGCGTACGCCACCGAGTGTCTGATCGAGATCAGGCCCGTCTCGAAATCCACATCGCACCACCGAAGGCCGCAGACCTCGCCGATTCGCATCCCCGTGTGCAGGGCGAGTACGACCGCCCTCTAATCCTCGGCGGACCAATCGAGTCCGAACTCCTTTCGGGCATCCTCTTCGCTCATGACTTCGAGAAGGTCTCCGGGTTGGCAACGAAGGGCGAGGCATAGCTGCTCGAGTGTGTTGAAGCGAATGCCGCGAATATGCCCTTTTTTAATACGGGACAGGTTCACGGGCGTGGTTCCAATCCTTTCGGCAAGTTCGTTCGAGGAAATCTTTCGCTCGGCCATGATCTTGTCGAGGCGAACAATTACGGGCATGGCGTTTCCTTACGCAATCTCGTCGGAGTCGAGGTACAGCTCTCGGGCGTACAAGAAGAGCTGGGAAAGCATGAACAGGACGATGCCGAGAACCAGAGAGGTCCAATCGAATGATGAAGCGATCTCTTGGGCGCCGACGGCCCCCTCGCCGCCAAACATCGAAACGGAGGTTTTGAGTGAGCCGGCGTAGAGGCTGGTGGCAGCTTGAACAACGAAGAGAATGCCGAGCACCTTCAAGCATGTCGCAGACCCTTTCTTGAAGGGGTCTCCGCTCTTGATCGTCCACACGAGAACGGCGCTGAGGATGGTCGTAGCGATACCGATGACGGCAGGGACCAATGTCGAGATCGCAAGGGCTGGATACGCGGGGGAGTCTGCAATTACAGGGTTGTCGAGCACTTCGATTGCTGGCTTTAAGGAGAACGCCACTTGTGCGATGGCGGTGGCGCAAAGGGTCGCAGAGGCTATCGCACATGCGATGCGGAAGGAATGAAGCCGGGGAGTGCGATTGTCGGAACTCATAATAACCTCCGAAGAATTTAAAAAACTCAGGTTACTTTTTAACAGTTTATGTTAAATTGACTTTGCCGACAAGTAATCACAGCATGCTGCAACCGAAACCCCTCTAGATTGGAGAGGATTATGTTCGGTACTGTTAAGTCGTGTAAGCTCTTGGTTTTCCTCGGCCTCGCTCTTTGTCTGTTGCTGCCGGGAGCCCCCGCTTTTGCGGATACCCCGATGCCTCCTTCCCAGGAGAGCAGCCAGTGTGCCCTCGTTGAGCCCCTCGGGTATACGGACGACGTCGTCGATACCTACTGGAGCTACAGCTGTCCTCGCGGCGTAAGCGGGCACAGCATCTCGATGTTCAACATCTCTTACAAGACGATCTCCTACCGAAATGGCTATCGCCGATCCGCGCATCATAGGGAATCCCGCCTCGCTGCAATGTGCTCCTGTGGTGTTCTTGGCACAACTGATAAATGGCAATTTGTCTATAGCACCTACTAGATGCGAGGAAGGGCCGAGCATTTTGTTCGGCCCCTCTGTTCCGACTGGATGAGGTTAAGGTTGGCGATGAATATGCTCAAAATCTCGAAGGCGATCTTTAGGTCGCTTCTCTCCTCCAGGTCGCTCTGTGTTGTCGTTGTTGCGTTGATGGTTCTTTGTGCTCTGCCCGTCTTCAGGAGCGCGGCTGGCATCGACGGACGGGTCGAATACCTCGAGTCGGGAATAACCCGTGTTGAGCAGGAATTGTCAGCATCCTATGCGGATGCGCTTGTGAATGCGGGGGAGGACGGTGTCTATACCTCTTCATCAAGCATGCCCGCGCTTCTGTACCCTCTTGCCGCGGGACGTCTTATCTTGGCACCGCTCTCTCCCCTACTTCCGTTTCTGCAGATATCGGATGGAGAGTACACCTATTATGACGGATCGAAGGAGTACTTGCTATGGGTCGCAACGGCCGTTGCCGTCTCGTTCCTTGCCGCGCGTCTTAACAAACGTGAAAAGCTCATCATCCAGGCACCGATGGGCGAGCTGGGTAGACTTGTTGCATCGAGCGTATGGGCGAGTGTTTTTGCAATGCTTGCCGTCCTCGCCATCAATCTTCCAGGGATAATCGCCGCGCTTGTGAAGAATGGCCCGGGCTCGCCGTTCTATCCGATAGGCTACATTCAATATGCGACTCCGGTTATCAAACCGGCTTGGCTGGTGTTCGCGCAGACGGCCATCTTGCAATTCTTGGTGGCAGCGTTCATCTCGCTTGTCGTTCACCTTGCCGTGAAGATTGCCAATAACCCTACGCTTGGAATCGTGTTCGTATGTGCCCTGATGGGGGTGACGATGGTTCCCGGGTATTACGGAAGATCCATCGCTTTACGTGAGTTCGCCCTGTTGAATCCCCTTACGTATGCGAACACTGAGTTGACCGTCGGCGCCTATAGCCCGTACCCGACAACGCAGATAGTGAATCTGCCTGGACTTTGCTTCGAGCGTGGCGCGATTGCCCTCGTATGCGCAATCGGGATCGAGGTGCTGGCAATTAGCCTGCTTTGCGTTGCTGGAAAGAGCGGCTGCGCGTGCCCGATATCCCCGATTTGTCTTGAGAGAGGTTCCTTCACTGCATCGAGAACGGCAACTCGTTCGAGCGCTTGTGCCTCCGCCGTTGCATACGTAAGAACGATGGGGAAACTGCTCCTGCGTTCTCCTACCCTCGCCGTATGCGCGATTGCAATGTCGACGACGATGCTGGCCCCGGCTCTGGTCGAGATGTTTCCTGACGCTGATAACGTTTCCGCTGTTCGGTATAGGGATGGGGAGCTCCGTTCAATAGATCGGTATTTAGAGCAGAACGCTGCGAATATGGACGTCGAGGGCAAAGCGGCCCTGGAAGACATGCGGGATGCTCTTTCGGGTTTCGTGTACGCGCCTATGCCTGCGGAGGGGTTTCGAAGCCTTGCGACGTACGAGCGCGCTCGAGGTGAGCTGGGCGCGGCAGATGCGACTCTCCTGCAATCGATCGGAATCGAGCCGGAGACTCCTTCTCGTGCGGAGGCGCGCGCCCTTCTGCTTGAGTCGATCGCGAGCTTGCCGGACCCCAAGGTTTACGAGTTAAGTACGAAGATGCCCCCATTAATCCTCCTTTCGTATCTCCAGGCAGCGCTTCCCTCCTTATTTTTGCTGTTGCCCGTGGTTGTCACATCGCTCGCGTGCACCCACCTGCAGTGTCGTTCCCTTCTGGTTCTCCAGATCCCCGCAACAGCGCATGTGCGTTTTCTGACGGCTGTTGCGCTGGCTCTCCTGCTTGGCTTGGTGCTGCTTTTGGTGTCGATGGTTCCCGCTGTCGTTGTGTCCGTGATTAAGAACGGTGCGGGTGGATCGGAGTATCCCGTCGCTCTCATTCGGGCGGGAGCTTCGACAACGTCCATGGTGGGGGAGGCGGTGTTGTGCAGTATTCCGTTGCTGGTCATGGCATACGGCGTGATTTCCGTCGTCGCTGCGTTGACAGCAGCGATTAGCCGCAACCCCGTTGTCACCGGAATGGTTTGCGCGGTTCTCTTGGTGTTGGGTTCGTTGAGCGCTCATGTTGAAAGCGTGGGCATGGGCGTCGCGCTGCTGGCTCCATTCGCCTCGTTTGATCCCGCTTCCCAGGTGGGGACGATTGGGTTCCTTGGGCGAGGGACGAACGCGATGCCTTTTGGAGAGGTCGTCGGCGCATCGGGCGCTCTGCTGGTGGTCTTGGGCGCCGTATCTCCGTTGATGGTGCGCCTGAGTGTTCCAAAGATCGAAAGGGGATGATCTCGATGATTGACCTTCAAACGCTGACGATCTCTTATGGAAAGAAGGTGCTCGTAGATTCGGTGAACGCTGAGTTTGCCCCGGGTACGGTCTACGGTCTCGTCGCTCCGAACGGGCATGGAAAGACGACGTTGCTGCGTGCGATGGCAGGTTTGCCGGGTCCTCGCGTGGACGGGAGCATCGTTCTGGATGAGGTGCAGGGTACGGGTGCGAGAGAGGTCCGTTCTATGATCTTCTATGCACCTGGTGAGGGGACGCTGCTGTATCCCGGATTGCGTGCGGAAGATCACCTCAAGATGGTTTGCGATATGTGGCCGCATGCTCGCGATATCGAAGAGATAGTGGAACAAACGCAGATAGGCGAGTTCGCGAAGATGAGGATCCGCACTCTGAGCCAGGGCATGAAGCAGCAGCTTACCCTGGCGATTGCGTATGCGACGGGCGCGCGGTACCTTCTATTAGATGAGCCCATGAACGCGCTCGACCCCAGCAGGGTGGACTTGCATTCCGAGATTCTCAGGAAGCTGGCCGATTCTGGTACGTGCATCATCATGTCATCCCACATCTTGGATTCGGTCGATAGGCTGTGCGATGAGATTCTGTTTTTGAAGGATGGGAGGCTCATTAGAAGCATTCCGCAAGATGATGCTGCGCCGAAGTCTCCTGGATCCCATTTCGCAAAGCCTGCCGGACGCGCCGAGGGTGCGCTAAGCACGTATCGGCGACTCTGCGAAAAGGGCGGGTAGAAATGCAAGTTAAAAATCTATGTGGCAAATGTGATATCGTTGAACCCGCATATCGATACCGCTCAGCCATTCGCCTCGCCCCCGTCGCACGTATCTT
>DXLT01000049.1:0-7589 GCA_019414555.1 Collinsella sp. | reverse complement strand
GAGTTGCCGTTGTGCGTATGCCCCACGGCGGCGTCGATGGACGGTCCGTGCAGCGTGATTTCCGATGGCGATCTGCAGGGTGTTGCAAATGCGGTCTTTAGAAACGAGCGCAATATGGCCAACGAGCAGGCCAAGGTGACCAAACAAAAACTCGTGCAGCTCATGTGCGAGGCATAGCTTGGCACTTGATTGACCTTGTGCAATCGAGGCGGCGATAGGCCATGGGCTATTTGCCGCAAAGATGCTCCGCGTGTAATTTGCCCGAGGCGTGGGCCGATAGCGTATCATTATCTCTTGCTTGTTTGCACTGCTCAGGGAGGGGCCGCGCATGGCGCAGGAACACGATCTGTTTGATGACATTATCGAGATCAGCAAGGGTTTCGACTTTCTTAAAAACCCGCTTGGCGGTGTGACCGATGCACTCGATCCGTCGGCGCCGCAATGGAATCCTGCCGACTACAAGGAGCGTCCGCGCGGTAACACCATTCCGTGCCTGACCTGCAAAAACGAAAAGAGCGGCTGCACTGCGTGCATGGACGTGTGCCCGGTCAACGCTATCGAGGTCGAGGAAGACGCCATCGAGATCCTCGACTCCTGTCGCAAGTGCGGCCTGTGCGCCGCTGCCTGTCCGACCGAGGCAATCATCTCGCCGCGCCTTGCACCCAAAAACGTCTACGACGACATTGTCTCGGCGGCTACGAGCCACGAGACCGCCTACGTCACCTGCACGCGCGCCCTTAAGCGCATGCCGCGTGAGAACGAGGTCGTCGTCGCCTGCGTGGGCGATATTACGGCCGAGACCTGGTTCTCGGTGCTGGCCGACTATCCCAACGTGAGCGTCTACCTGCCGTTGGGCGTGTGCGATAAATGCCGCAACACCGGCGGTGAGGACATTCTGGGCGAGGCGATTGCGAAGGCCGAGGAGTGGTCCGGCACGGGTATGGGCTTGGAGGTCGACTCCAAGAGCCTTAAATGCCATAAGCGCCGCGAGTACGAGCGCAAGGAGTACATGGAAAAGATCGCCCGCACCACGGGCCTGACGGTGACCAAGCTCAATCCGGCGACGGCGGCGCTGGCCTCGGTGACGCAGAAGCTCAAGGCCCATCGCCATCAGCTTACCCAGCTGGAGCGCACGCTCAACACCATGTGCGGCACCACGACGACCAAGCGTCGCCGTTCGCTCACGCACGGGCGTCAACTGGTGCTCTCGACGTTGCAAAACCACCCCGAGCTTGCCCAGAACATGCAGGTGAGCACGCCGGAGTGCGATTTTGACAAGTGCACGTCGTGCGGCGAGTGCGTCAATGTATGCCCCACGTTCGCCTGCGATTTGGTGGGAAGCGGCCGCTTTGCGTTGGAGTCCACGTATTGCTTGGGCTGCGGCGCCTGCGTCAAGGTGTGCCCCGAGCATGCGCTCAAGCTGGTCGAGCACGATGCGTCCAATCTGGTCGTTGTCGACCCCGAGGCCGAGGAAAAGGCCGCCCAGAAGGCGAAGGCTCACGAAGAAGCTGAGAAGGTCAAGGCTGAGGCAAAGGCCAAGCTTGACAAGATGCTCGATCAGGTGGAGAAGCTCGCGGACTAGCTAAACGAGCGTAAATGATGGCCGGTGGGACAGGTGCTGCCCCGCCGGCCAAAAAAGTTGCGGTGGAATAGTTCCTGTTTTGCCCTTAAGCTGGCCATTCTAGGAACTATTCCACCGCAACTAATAAATGGTTAGTTCATGCTGCTTTGGTGGCCGGTTCGACCGGTACCGTTGCGCGTCACGGTTTCATGGAGCAAAAAGAACCCGGGGACCTGTTTTGTCTCGGTGTATTCCATAAGGATGCCGTCGGCGTTGTAGGTCTGCCCGCGTATAACGGCGAGTGCATTAAAGTCGTCGAGATCGAGCACGCGCGTATCCTCGGGCGTGGGATGCTCGATCGTCACATCGCGTTTGCCTGTGGCAATCTTAATGCCAAGATCTTCTTCGAGGTAACGATAGATCGAGTCGTTGACAATCTCGGGTGTCAGCCCCGGTACCTGTGAGCTTAGGTAATAGGAGTCGTCGGAGCACACGGCTTGTCCGTCTGCATAACGGATGCGTTTGGCGCGTGTGAGCTCACAGCCTTCGGGAAACCCGGTAATCTTGGAGAGCGCCTTGCTGCAGATGAGGAGCTCAAAGACGGTGGTGACAGTCTTGAGCTCAAAGCCTCGGTTGACCGCGATTTCCTTAAAGGTCTCGAGTCCGCCGCCACCACGACTCTTCTCGTCGCTGATGTTGCGAATGACGCGCATGCCTTTGCCTTGCTGGGGGAGCACGTAACCATCTGCCGCAAGCATCGAGATGGCGCGACGGACCGTCATGCGCGAACAGTCAAACAGCTGCGTGAGCTCAGTCTCCGAAGGCAGATAACTCTGATAGGCGTATGTGCCGTCGTCAATCGACTGCTTCACGTTGTCGTAAATAGTTTGGAAGATGGCTCGCGTCATGACGGTCTCCTAGAGCTGGGTGCGTGAACGACGGATGAGGGCCGCCCGCGCAGGTGTCGATCGATTTACTTGCTGGGGTCGATTATATATTTACCCATGGCACGCAGAGCTGGGTCTGACAGGATGGCGCCGAGTTCGTCGAGGGAAGCCACCTTGGCGACCATCGAGGATACGTCGAGCCTGCCAGAGTCGATGAGCTCGAGCGCGCGACGCTGCGTATAAGGGTTGATGTAGGACGAGGTAAGCACAAGCTCCTTCTGGAAGACCTCGAAGGGCTTGACGGTGATTGTCTCATCGGGCTTGGTGAGGCCGAACATCATGACCGTAGCCTTGTGGCCGGCGATTTGGATGGCCTGCTCGATGGTGACGGGCTTGCCGACACACTCGATAACGACATCGACGTTGCCGACGCCCTCCTGCTTCAGGCGGGCCGGGACGTCCTCGTGGATGGAATCAATTGCCAGGTCGGCGCCGAGTTTGAGCGCAACCTCGCGCTTGCCTTCGACGGGCTCGAGCAAGACAACCTTGGTGGCGCCGGCGTTTTTAGCAAGCTGCATCATGAGCAGACCGATCATGCCACCGCCGATAACGACAACTGTGCTGCCGGGCTTGATGTTGCACATATCGATGCCGTGCAGGCAGCAGGCGACGGGCTCGGTCATGGCGCCCTGCTCGAAGCTGGTGTGATCGCCCAACTTGTAGACTTGCTGCATATCGACGGAGCAGTACTCGGCAAAACCGCCGTTAACGGTGGTGCCGTAACCGGTCATATGCTCGCAGTAGTGGTTGATTCCGTCGCGGCAGGGTTCGCAGCAGCCGCAGGGATGGTTTGGGTCGATGCACACGCGATCGCCCGGTTTAAAGCCGGTGACATCGCTGCCCACGGCCTCGACAACGCCCGCAAACTCATGACCAAGGATCGTGGGCGGGGTAACGTCGGCCGCACCCTTGTCGCCTTCATAGATATGCACGTCGGTGCCGCAGACGCCGCAAGCTTTGACGTTGATCAGAACGTCGCGCCTGCCCACGGCCGGCTTTGCCGATTCCTCGACTCTGAGGTCGTGCTTTCCATAGAAGACCGCGCTTTTCATGGTGACTCCTTAACGTAGCGGTGAATGTTGTAATGAAGTATAGGTATGTCTATAGATATAGACAAGCACATCTAGACAAGTAGAAAAGAAATTTATAATGCAGCCATCAGCTATGTCAGATTTAACAGGCAAAATACTGGACATATACCGTTTACGGCCAATAATCAACCGTTTACCGACCGTAGTATTTATGCTAACTTGTCTAGATAAGTGATATGATAAAAATAGAAGCGCAAGAAGTCAGGGAAGCGGGCCCACCCGTCCTATTGCACGAGGTACACGCAAACGGCGCGTCTGCGGTCTCGAGTGAAGCCAAAACCGCAGTCGCTCCGAATGAAGAGAGGGGGATTCCCCGTCATGATGCAAAAGATACAACGTTTCGGCGGTGCAATGTACACGCCTGCAATTCTTTTCGCATTTTCCGGAATCGTCGTCGGCCTGGGTACGTTGTTTACCACCGAGGCGATCTTTGGCGAGATGGCCACTGCGGGCCATCTTTGGTTTGATTGCTGGAATGTGCTGCTCCAGGGTGGTTGGACGCTCTTTAACCAGATGCCGTTGCTGTTTTGCGTAGCGTTGCCAATCTCGCTCGCGAACAAGCAGAACGCTCGCTGCTGCATGGAGGCTTTGGCCATCTACCTTACCTTCAACTACTTTGTAAGCACAATCTTGGGGCAGTGGGGCCCTGTCTTTGGGGTCGACTACTCTGTCGAGGCGGGCAGCGGTACTGGTCTTGCCACTATCGCAAGCATCAAAACGCTTGATATGGGCATCATGGGCGCGCTCATTATCTCTGGTATCGCCACGATGCTGCATAATAAGTTCTTCGACACCGAGCTCCCCGAGTGGTTGGGCGTGTTCTCGGGTTCCGTGTTCATCTATATGATCGGTTTCTTCGTTATGGTTCCGGTCGCTCTTATCGCCTGCCTGGTGTGGCCGCATGTTCAGGCTGCCATCTCTGCCTTCCAGGGATTCATCCTTTCCGCCGGTACGTTTGGCGTGGGTGTCTTTGCTTTCTTCGAGCGCGTGCTGATCCCTACAGGCCTGCACCACTTTATCTATACGCCGTTCTATTACGATAACGCGGCGGTCAACGGCGGCATCTTTGCTGCTTGGGCCAATATCCTGCCCCAACTGGCTGCCGATCCGAGTATTGCTCTTAAGGATGCCGCACCCTGGGCTGCCTATACCTGCCCTGGTTGGACTAAGGTCTTCGGCTCGCTTGGCGTCGCCATTGCGTTTTATATGACCGCCAAACCCGAGCGCAAGCAGCGCGTCAAGGCTCTGCTGATCCCGGTCACCCTTACCGCTATGCTTTGCGGTATCACCGAGCCGCTTGACTTCACCTTCCTGTTCATCGCGCCCGGCCTGTTCGTCGTCCACTGCGTGCTCGGAGCGCTCGGCTGCATGGCTCAAAACCTCCTTGGCGTCGTGGGTATCTTCGACGGCGGCATCATCTCGATGCTCTCGTGGGACTGGCTGCCCCTTTGGGCCGCACACGGTCTGCAGTACGCCATCTCCATCCTTGTCGGTCTGTGCTTTACCGCTCTTTGGGTCGTGGTCTTCCGTTTCCTGATCGTCAAGTTCGACTTTAAGACCCCCGGTCGCGAGGATGACGATGTTGAGGTCGAGCTCAAGTCCAAGGCCGACTACAAGCAAAAGCAGGGCGGTGCTGCTGGCAAATCGGTCGCCCAGAGTAAAGATGACGAGCGCTTGGTGCTTGCCGAGAACATCCTCGATCTGCTCGGTGGCACGGATAACATCATCGATGTAACTAACTGCGCTACCCGTCTGCGCGTTAACGTCAAGGACAAGAGCGTCGTTGCACCCGAGGCTTCCTTCAAGGCGATCGGTACGCATGGCTTGGTGGTCCAAGGTCAGTCAATCCAGGTCATCGTCGGCCTTAGCGTCCCGCAGGTTCGCGAGAAGTTCGAGAGTCTTCTGAAGTTCGAGAGTCTTCTGTAAACCATCGTCCATCGAAACAATCGGCCTTGCAGAGCCGGTATGCACCGCAAGGCCGATTCTAGAGATAAAAAACTCCACTTCTAGGTAACAATTCCAAACCGTGCAGGCCGCGTACGGGGATGGATTGAGCAAGCGGCCAGAATGAGGAGGACATCATGTCCAAGAAAAACTATGCCGTGACCATTGCCGGCGGTGGCTCTACCTTCACCCCGGGCATCGCTCTGATGCTGCTTGAGGAGCGTGACCGCTTCCCGGTCAACAAGGTGACCTTCTACGACAACAACGCCGAGCGCCAGGAGATCGTGGCAAAGGCCTGCGAGATCTATTTCCACGAGAACGCCCCCGAGGTTGAGTTTAGCTACACCACCGACCCCGAGACCGCATTCACCGGGACCGACTTCGTGCTTGCTCACATCCGCGTCGGCCTGTACGCCATGCGTGAGCTCGACGAGAAGATTCCTCTCAAGTACGGCTGCGTTGGCCAAGAGACCTGCGGTGCCGGCGGTATCGCCTACGGCATGCGCTCCATCGGTGGTGTCATCGAGATCCTCGACTACATGGAGAAGTACAGCCCCAACGCCTGGATGCTCAACTACTCCAACCCCGCGGCCATCGTCGCCGAGGCTTGCCGCGTGCTGCGCCCCAACAGCCGCATCATCAACATCTGCGACATGCCGATCGACCTCATGGATAAGATGAGCCGTATGTGCGGCATCAAGGATCGTCGCGAGCTGCAGTACAGCTACTACGGCCTCAACCACTTTGGTTGGTGGAGCAAGATCTACGACAAGGAGGGTAACGACCTCATGCCGCAGATCAAGGAGCACATGGCAAAGAACGGCTACTTGGACGGCATTGAGCACGAGGCCGGTAAGGAGCAGCACGTCGAGGAGAGCTGGATTCACACCTTCGGCAAGGCCAAGGATGTCTATGCTGTCGATCCCGAGACGATTCCCAACACCTACCTCAAGTACTACCTGTACCCGGACTATGTTGTCGAGACGTCTGACCCCAACTACACTCGCGCCAATGAGGTTATGGACGGCCGCGAGAAGAAGGTCTTTGGCGCTTGCCGCGACATCATCGCCAAGGGTACTGCCAAGGACGGCGGCTTTGAGCCCGACGTACACGCCAACTACATCGTCGACCTTGCCTGCGCGCTGGCCGAGAACACGCTCGAGCGCTTCCTGCTGATCGTCCCCAACGATGGTGCTGTGCCCAACTTCGACCCGACGGCCATGGTCGAGGTGCCTTGCATCGTTGGCTCCAACGGCTTTGAGAAGATCTGCCAGGGCCCGATCCCGCAGTTCCAGAAGGGCCTGATGGAGCAGCAGGTTTCCGTTGAGAAGCTCGTTGTCCAGGCTTGGGTCGAGGGCAGCTATCAGAAGCTCTGGCAGGCGCTCACGCTCTCCAAGACCATTCCTTCGGCAAGCGTTGCTAAGCAGATCCTGGACGAGCTCATCGAGGCCAACAAGGATTTCTGGCCTGAGCTTAAGTAAGGACTCCTGTCTCGAACCCTCACGCATCTCTGCTTCATTTGCGCCGCCGCGGTGTCCGGATTCGCCCGGATGCTGCGGCGGCGCTATACTTATACGGTTTGAAGTACCTGTACCAAAAGGAGCTGTTGTGTCCCTTTCCATCGGTATCGTGGGCCTGCCCAACGTGGGCAAGTCGACGCTGTTCACCGCGCTTACCAAAAAGACCGGCCTTGCCGCCAACTACCCGTTCGCTACGATCGATCCCAACGTGGGTATCGGCGACGTGCCCGATAGCCGCTTGCAAAAGCTCGCCGACATCGTTCACCCGGGTCGCATCGTGCCGGCGACGGTCGAGTTCGTCGACATCGCAGGTCTGGTGAAGGGCGCTAACGAGGGCGAGGGTCTGGGTAACCAGTTCCTGGCCAACATTCGCGAGACCGACGCCATCTGCGAGGTCGTGCGCTACTTTAAGGACCCCAACGTTATGCGCGAAGTGGGTCGCACCGGCGAGTTCGTTGACCCCGCCGGTGACGCCGACACCATCATGACCGAGCTCATCCTGGCCGACATGGGCACGCTCGAGAAA
>DXLT01000048.1:0-7633 GCA_019414555.1 Collinsella sp. | reverse complement strand
CAACGGACTCGATGCGATGGGCCTCGACATCCTTCTTGGCCGCACGCAGGGAATCGGCCTGGGCCTTACCGCGGCCCTCGGCAAGCGCCTCGGCGAAGTTCGAGAACAGGTCGGTGAGCCACAGGATGACCGCGATGGCGACCACATAGTAGGTGGGCACACCCGCGTCCTGCACACCGAAGATGGAAGCGACGGCCAGGACGGAGGTCATGACGGCGGAAAGCCACACCAGGAACATGACCGGGTTTTGAATCTGGACGCGAGGATCCAGCTTGGCAAACGAGTCGCGGACCGCACGGCCCATCATGTCTTTTTGCATAGCCATAAATCTGCGCCCTCCTTTACGCAATCATCTGAAAGAACTCGGCAACGGGGCCAAGCGCCAGGGCCGGGAAGAAGCTCAGGGCACCGATCAGCAGAACGATGAACACGAGCAGGAATACGAACATGCCGTTGGTGGTAGACAGGGTACCGGCGCTCTCGGCGACCTTACCCTTCTTGGCCAGCGAGCCAGCGATAGCCAGCGTACCGATGATGGGCATGAAGCGGGCGAACAGCATCTCGAGGCCGAGCATGACGTTGATCCAGGGAATGTTGCAGTTCATGCCTGCAAACGCCGAGCCGTTGTTGCCGCCGCATGAGGTGAAGGCATACAGCACCTCGGAGAAGCCGTGCGCCCCGCCGTTGGTGAGCTGGTCGGCAAGACCGGGCACCATGCAGGCGATGGCCGAACACACCAGAATGGCAAACGGAGTTGCCAGGCACAGGACAACTGCCCAGCGCATCTCGCCCGGCTCGATCTTCTTGCCCAGGAACTCGGGCGTGCGGCCGACCATAAGCCCGGCGATGAACACTGTGAGGATGGCGAAGCCGATCATGCCGTACAGGCCGCAGCCTACGCCGCCGAAGACGACCTCGCCCAGAGCCATCTGGAGCATCTGGACAAAACCGCCCAGCGGGGTGTAGGAGTCGTGCATGGAGTTGACCGAGCCATTGGAAGCAGCCGTCGTGAAAGCGGACCAGGTGGAAGAGGAGGCGATGCCAAAGCGGCTCTCCTTGCCCTCCATATTGCCGCCCGCCTGGCCATCGGTCATCTCGATGTTGACCGCGCCGCCATCGGCCAGCTGCGGGGTGCCCGCATGCTCGTTGACGGCGATGATGCCGGTGAAGATCACCAGCAGGATGAACATGGCGGCAAAGATGGCCTTGCCCTGCTTGGTGTTCTTGACGCCGATACCGAAGGTGAAGCAGCAGGCGGCCGGGATCAGCAGCAGGCTGGTCATCTCGATGATGTTGGTGAAGGCACTGGGATTCTCATACGGATGGGCGGAGTTCACACCGAAGAAGCCGCCGCCGTTGGTGCCGGACTGCTTGATGGCGACCTGAGGAGCCGCGGGCCCCTGGGGCAGGAACTGCTCGGTGACCACGCGCGCGCCCTCGACAACCTTGCCGTCGACCTTGACCGTGTCGCCCTCGATTTGGGCGCCGTCGATGACGCTCCAGCCGCCGTCTGCATTAGGCTGGACAGCGACGGGCTCTACGAGCTCAGCCTTCTGAGCCGGCTGGAAGTTGGAGATGACGCCACCGGCAGCCAGACAGATGCCAAACACGAGGTTCAGCGGAATGAGCACATACAGGACGGTGCGGGTGAGGTCGACCCAGAAGGAACCCAGACCCTGCTCCTTGACCCGACGGAAGCCGCGGATCAGCGCGAACATGACCGCGATACCGGTACCAGCGGAAACGAAGTTCTGCACGGTGAGGCCCATGAACTGCACGAAGTAGGACAGGGTGGTCTCACCGGAGTAGGACTGCCAGTTGGTGTTGGTTATGAAGGAAGCAGCCGTATTGAACGACAGGTCCCATGGCACACCCGGCAGGTGCTGGGGATTGCCTGGCAAGAAGGACTGAAGCACCTGGAGTGCCACAAGAGCCACGAGGCCGATCCCCGAAAAGACCAGCACGCTTGCCAGATAGCGCCTACACCCCATCTGCTCTGCCGCGTCGATGCGAAGCAGACGATAGACGCCACGCTCCACAGGAGCAATCACAGGCGACAGGAACGTATGCTCGCCATCCATGATATGGGCCATGAACCGACCGAGCGGAACGGCCAGGACGACGAGCACGGCAAAGTACAAGATGTACTGAATCGCAGCGTCCATAGTTTACGAATCACTCCTCATCAGAATGTAGATGTAATAGATAAGGAGTCCGATGCAGACGACTCCGATAATGGGAATGAGGATGTCCATTACCGCCCCTTTCACGCGCGGTCCGATGTCTCGGACGCCTGCTCTCGCAAGCGCCTGGGGACAGTAAACGCTTCTAGAGATTAAAGAGGCGTGAGGGCCGGGGCTCACGACCTTAAGATGCCGTAAAGATGCAGGTAGAAAGCACTATTGCGGCTGCAGTGCGCCTATACTCGACCTCGCGAGCATACAGTGGCGTCCTCACCGCGCATGCACGCATGGACAACGTTTCAGAAAGGCTACGCTATGCAGCGCGACGCATCGGACACTCGCGTCAATCCAGACCTCATCCTCAAGGCAATTGAGAAAGACGAGGTCGCCGATGACGCTCGAACCAGCCGGGGACACCTCAAAATTTTCTTTGGCTACGCTGCTGGCGCAGGCAAAACCTATGCGATGCTTCAAGCCGCCCACGCCGCCAAGCGGCGAGGTGTCGACGTCGTCGCGGGATACATCGAGCCGCACGAACGTCCGGCAACTGCCCATCTTGCACAAGGGCTTGAGAACGTGCCCTGCAAACTCATCGAGCACAACGGCATTGCGCTCAGCGAGTTCGATCTAGATGCGGCTATCGAACGCGCCCCTCAGCTCATCCTTGTCGACGAGCTCGCCCATACGAATGCGCCGAGGTCTCGCCACGACAAACGCTATCAAGACGTCGAGGAACTTCTACATGCAGGCATCGACGTCTATACGACCGTAAACGTTCAGCATATCGAGAGCCTAAACGACATGGTTGCATCCATCACCGGCGTTGTCGTGAGCGAACGAATCCCCGACCGCATCTTCGATGATGCCGACCAGGTCGAGCTCGTCGACATAGAGCCCGAAGACCTACTTGAGCGCCTTCGCGCCGGCCTCGTCTACCGTCCCGCACAAGCCGAGCGAGCGCAACAGCATTTTTTTACCGTCGAGAACCTCACCGCACTCCGAGAAATCGCGCTGCGCCGCTGCGCCGATCGCACCGGCCACCTCACAGACGCCGCACGCGTGCTGGGAAACCGTGACTACTACACCAAGGAGCGTATCTTAGTCTGTGTCTCCCCGGCGCCGACCAATCCCCGCATCGTCCGTGCCGCCGCACGCATGGCGAAAGCGTTTCGCAGCGAGCTCGTCGCCCTGTTCGTAGAGAGCCCACGCACGCAAGCCATGAGCGATGATGAGCGCGCCAAGCTTGCAGACAATATCGCCCTAGCCGAGCAGCTCGGAGCACATATGGAAACCGTCTATGGCGACGACGTCGCGTTTCAGATCTCCGAGTTCGCGCGCCTGTCGGGTATTTCGAAGATCGTCATGGGGCGCACGGGCGAGCACAGCAGCGTCCGTCAGGCCCTCTTTGGCCGCAAATCTCTCGTAGAACAGCTCATAACATTCGCCCCGAACCTCGACATTTACATCATTCCAGACCAGTCGACTCCGCCCTCCCGACCCAAAGGACGCCGCCATGCGCTCGCCCTGCAGCCGCCCAGCAGCCGAAACGTGCTTCGCACGCTGGCCCTCTCTCTTGTCGCCACGGCGATCGGCACGGCTTTCCGCCATCTGGGATTTGCCGATTCCAGCATCATATCCCTCTATATCCTCACGGCCCTGCTGACCGCCGTCACCACGACGGGGCGTATCTGCACGATCGTATCGAGCGTGCTCTCTGTAGTGCTTTACAACTTCTGCTTCGTAACGCCTCTGTTTTCGCTCGCCAGCTACGACCGAAGCTATCTGGTCACGTTCGGCATCATGTTCGCTACCGCTATGGTCGCCGGCGAGTTAACTGCGCGCATCGCCGACAATGCCCGTACCTCCGCCGAGAACGCATTCAAAACGCGCGTACTCCTCGAAACGAACCAGCTCTTACAGCAAGCCCATAGCGCGGAGGAGTGCGCCCGCGTCGCCATGAACCAACTCGTCAAACTGCTAAAACTCGACGTGGTCTTCTACCCCGCCGAACACGGCACGCTCGGCAAGGCGCTCTATGAGTCCGCTGGCACCGAAAACCGATCCGCGTCGCTGCTCACCGACTACGAGCGCGCCGTTGCAACCTGGACCTTCACCAACAACAAGCGCGCGGGCGCAAGCACGCGGACCCTGCCTGAGGCGCGCTGTCTCTACCTCGCGGTTCGCACCGGCGACAAGGTATTCGGTGTCATCGGCATCGCCCTGGAGGGGCGCGAGACCGAAGCCTTCGAGCATTCGATCGTCCTATCTATCGTAGGTGAATGCGCCTTGGCGCTCGAAAGTGACCGAGCGGCGCAAGAGCGCGAAGAGGCTGCGGTCTTGGCGAAAAACGAGCAGCTGCGCGCCAACCTTTTGCGCTCCATCGGCCACGATTTGAGGACACCCCTCACGGCTATATCCGGATCTGCGGCAATCCTTCGGAAGAGCGACGAGAAGCTCAGCCTCGAACAACGCTGCGATCTCGCCGATGCCATCTACGACGACTCCCTCTGGCTTATCGATACCGTGGAGAACCTCCTCGCCATCACACGCGTCGAGGACGGCACCATTCACCTCAACTTCACATCCGAGCTCATCGACGAGGTCATCGAGGCCGCCCTCAGCCATGCCGCCCAAGCATCGCATGGACGTACCGTCACCATCGAGCACACTGACGACATCCTGCTGGTACGCATTGACGTCCATCTCATCATGCAGGTGCTTACGAATCTCATCATGAACGCCTTCAAATACACGCCCGAGGACTCGACTGTCACCATCAGCGCACGTCGCGAGGGCGCGTTCGTCGTGGTGGACGTCGCAGACGATGGGCCGGGTGTGGCAGACTGCGACAAGCCTCATATCTTTGAGCGCTTCTTCACCTCACGCAATATGCGGCCCGTGGATTCGCGTCGAAGCATCGGCCTTGGGCTGTCGCTCTGCCGCTCCATCGTGGAGGCGCATGGCGGCGTCATCGAAGTTCGCGACAACCACCCCCATGGGGCCGTCTTCCGTTTTACCCTGCCCGCCGAGGAGATCGAGATTCATGAATAATGCCGCTAAGCCACGCATCCTCCTGGTCGAAGATGACCTGACCGTTCAAAACCTCGTTTCGACCGCGCTTGACCTCCACGGCTATGTCGTGAGCAAGGTTTGCGACGGCCAGGCCGCCATCATGGATGCGGTGTCGCACGGCCCCAGCCTCATCATGCTCGACCTCGGCCTTCCCGACATTGACGGTATCGAGGTCATCACGAAGATCCGAAGCTGGTCGGCAGTCCCCATTATCGTCATTTCGGCGCGCACCGAAGATTCCGACAAGATTGCAGCACTTGACGCAGGGGCAGACGACTACCTCACCAAGCCCTTTTCTGTGGATGAGTTGCTCGCGCGCGTCCGCGCGAATTTGAGGCGCTCCTCGATGGCGTCGAGTGAGTCGACAGAAGCGAGCACGTTCGACAACGGTCCGCTGCATATCGACTACGCCGCGGGATACGCGACGAAAGACGGACGCGAGCTCTCGCTCACCCCAACCGAGTACAAATTGCTCGTCCTTCTGGCGAAAAACGTCGACAAGGTGCTCACCCACACCTTCATCACCCGCGAGATATGGGGCACGAGCTGGGACAGCGATCTGGCGAGCCTGCGCGTGTTCATGCGCACCCTGCGCAAGAAGATCGAGGCAGACCCCTCTCACCCTAAGATGATTCAGACGCACATGGGTGTCGGGTACCGCATGCAGCGTCTCTAGCCCACCCCACAAAAAGTTGCGGTGGAATACGGAGTAGATAAGGCCTTTGACAGCCAAAACAGTCCGTATTTCACCGCAACTAATTTAACGATACCCTAAAAATACTCTTCAACTCGCCGCGCTCGCGTTCAAATGCGCAAAGCGCCCCGCGAACGAATGCTCGCGGGGCGCTTTGATGTCCGGGCCTTACTTGATACCACGGCCCAAGTCTTCGGCGATTTTGTCCACGCCCTTAAGCGCGGCGCACGTCTTTTTGTTGGAGCAATGCCCGGTGCAAACGCCACCTTGAGCGCAGTCGGCGCAGGTGCCCTTGCGGTAGATGCGCACGCACACCGCGACAAACGCAATGCCGATAACAGCCAGTACAACAATATCGATAGGTGCCATAGCAAGCCTCCTCTAGTTAACCACCACTTACTTTACCCCATTCTCCACCTACCAAAAAGGGACAGGTTTATTTTGGTCGGTTTTATCTGCGGAAACGCCACATCTCCCCTACCAAAAAGCCCGAGTGTCGCTGGGACACCCGGGCTCGTGGAAAGGGGCTAATCCTTATTCGGACTTAAGCGGAAACTGCGGCGGAAGCGGTGTTGGTCTCATCCTCGTCGGTCCAAGCGTGCTTGGGCATGGGACGGAAGATCTGGAAGAGCATCGCAGCCAGCAGCACGATGGCCACAACCGTCCAGATACCAAACTGGCCAAGGACAAGCAGGTTGTAGAACTGGTTGATGAACAGGCCGATGACCCAAGCGAAGGCGCACTCGTAGCCGATGGCAATCGCGGTCCACTTACCGGAGTCCATCTGATTGCGGATAGTGCCCATGGCGGCAAAGCACGGGGCGCACAGCAGGTTGAAAGCGCCGAAGGCAACGCAGGCGCCCATAGTCGGGAACATGCCGGCAAACGCGGTCCACAGGCTCGGGTCGGTCTCGGCGGCGTCAGCAACCGACAGCAGCGAGCCGGCGGTGGCGACGACGTTCTCCTTAGCGACAAGGCCAGAGACAGTCAGCGCAGTTGCCTGCCAGGTGCTAAAGCCGAGCGGGGCGAAGATCCAAGCGACCAGGTTGCCGAGCATGGCAAGCACAGAGTAGTCCATGAACTCCTCGGGGATGCCGTCCATCGCGGGCAGGAAGCCAAAGGAACCGTTGTAGCTACCAAAGTTGGAGAGGAACCAAACGACGACGGTGGACGCGAAGATGACCGTGCCGGCCTTCTTGATAAAGGCCCAGCAGCGCTCCCACACGTGCAGCGCCCAAGAGCGGATCGCCGGGAAGTGGTAGGCGGGAAGCTCCATAACGAACGGCGTCGGGCGACCGGCGAAGAGCTTGGTCTTCTTGAGCATGAGGCCCGAGGCGATGACGGCAAAGACGCCCAAGAAGTAGAAGAGCGGGCTGATCCATGCGGCGGTGGTGGAAGAATCGCCGATGATGGAGCCCATGAGCAGGGCGATGATCGGCAGCTTAGCGCCACAGGGAATGAACGTGGTGGTCATGACCGTCATGCGGCGGTCCTTCTCGTTCTCGATGGTCTTGGTGGCCATGACGCCGGGGACGCCGCAGCCCGAGGACACGAGCATGGGGATAAAGGACTTACCGGACAGGCCAAACCGGCGGAACACGCGGTCCATGATGAAGGCGACACGGGCCATGTAGCCGCAGTCCTCCAGGAAGGACAGCATCACAAAGAGCAGGAACATCTGCGG
>DXLT01000047.1:6615-7671 GCA_019414555.1 Collinsella sp. | reverse complement strand
CTCAAAAGCGCCCCTGAAACCGTAGCGCTCGGAGAATTTGCCGAAATGCTTGCGATAGGTCGCGTTATCCTCGTAGTAGAAGTCGCCGCCGCCCGCCGCGGAGAGACCGGAGGCCCCGCCCGCCAGCACGCAATCGGCTTTCTCGATCATGCGGGCGAAGCCCTCGATTTGCTGGTCGTAGGGCTCGGGCTCGCGGTCACTCAGCTCATAGGGCGTGCCGCCGATGCGGTAGGCGGCCTGAAGGGAAAACGATCGGTTGGTGAGCTCGACAACGAGCTACTCGTATAGAGTCACTGGATACCTTCTTTCAGCTATTATAAACAGGTGTCTATAAAAAGTATCCATGTTGATTTGCGACAGAGCAATGAACAGCTTTGAAGCACTGTCGATAAACGAGCGTTTGCTGGGCATTGTCGAGCATTGCAATTGGAGGAGCCGTGGAAGTAGGGAAGATCGATCGTCGCCGGCGCTATACGCTTTCGGTCATACGGGAGGCGTTCTTTGCGCTGCTGGCCGAGGTCGGCTTCGCGAAGATGACGGTGGCGGATATCTGCCGCCGCGCCGATATCAACCGCGGCACGTTTTATCTGCACTACGAGGACAAGTTCGCGCTGCTCGATGCGCTTATTGACGAGGCCTTGGCGGCGGTGCCCCCGCTCGAGGGGTCGGAGGCGGATGCCCTCTGCCAGCGTCCGCCGGCAAACGATGACTATTATCTGCTCTACTCGGATGACGACGCGTACGCCCGCGTGGCACAGCGCGTTATCGAGCGCGGCGCCGAGCAGATGGTTCCCTCAATCATGGAGAAGACCGGGCTTTCGCGCGAGGACGCCCATCTGCTCTTTGTCCACAACGTCCAGGGAAATCTCGCGGTCAACCGCCTGCTCGGTTGGAAGCGGGGACCCGAGTTCGCCCACGCCCAGGAGTTGCTCAGCGCCTATTCCGAAGGGGGCATGCGGGCGGTATCGGCCCCTTGCAGATTAATCGCGAATTAGAACATGATGGCGTCGTCGGCCGTGAAGGCATCGAGGGATCCCTGCTTGACCTGAATGCAGA
>DXLT01000047.1:0-6605 GCA_019414555.1 Collinsella sp. | reverse complement strand
CGTATGTGATCCCCGAGTCGGACGCGGCGCGGAACTGACGATGCGCAGCGGGGGAAATGCGCAGCCAGTCGCCGGCCGCAAGCTCGATATCCTCACCGTCGATCGTGACCGAGCCTGCGCCCTCGAGCACGCCATAGATCTCCTCGTTTTCCTTGTGTGCATGGACGAACGGAACGCCAGCGCCGGCGGGAAGACTGTTGATACTCACCTCTGCCCCGGTAAGCCCGAGCACCTCGTGCAGCTCAACGCGGCTCTCATTGCCGATGTGGGTCTTTGCATAATTAGCCATAATGGTTCCTCTCTTGGGGTTGATTTACCTTGCAGGCATCTCCTGCGTGAGATATATTCAACGCGAAAGCGCATGCAAATACGAGTACGCACATATTTGTAACTGCGTGCCTTTTTGTGAAACCGGTATGGTCAAGGAGGTTGGGTCTCCCATGATGGCGAAAGAGGAGCTTCCGGAGTGTCCGGTCGCAACGGCAGTAGCGCTCATTGGCGGCAAGTGGAAACTGCTCATTATTCGTAACTTACGCGTACGCCCTTGGCGTTTCAACGAGTTGCGCCGCAACCTGGAGGGGATCTCTCAGAAGGTGCTTACCGACAGCCTGCGGCAGATGGAGGATGATGGGCTGGTCTTTCGCCATGACTATGGCGAGAATCCTCCCCGCGTTGAGTATGGCCTTACCGAGCTCGGCCGCCAGATGATGCCCATCATGGACTCGCTGGCAGACTTCGGCGCTTATTACAAGACAATTGTTTCGTAGCAGGCACATCGCTTAGGGGGGCGGAGCGCGGCGACGAGTACGATGGCAGTTCTCCCGTGAGGTGCGTCGCTTTCGCAGAACGTTGGTGGTGTATAGGCAACTGTAGACAAAGTGCTCGGACTCGGGTCCGAACGTCCCCTCCAGCGACCCGCTCGTGCAGCTCGTCGCTGCTACGCGGTATCCCTCTTACAAAACCGCAGGTTAGTGCATTCGAGTTACTCGAAGTCAAGTCTAATTGATGGCTCGGCTGGACGCTAGATAGCCGTCATATGTTCCGACAAGCATGACGACATATGCATTGTCATGCTTGTCGGGAATTCGCTTGCGTTCAAATCGTCGTTGTGAGCAGGGTGCCCAAATCGGCCCGTATCACCCGAGGCCCTCGCGCCACGCCGCGCCCTGCAGAAACGTGTCGTTTCGCACCCACAGCACGAGTTGCCAGCCGCACTGCGGGCATCGGGGGACCTCCTTGCTGCGGACCTCGAAGCCCGCACTGTTCACGTGGTTGTAATGATTGGCGTGAAGGCGGCCGTTGGAAAGAGGCTCATTTCTGTGGGGAAGAATCTTCTCGGTGAGTAAAGCTCGTCGGAGCGGGGATGAATCTTTGTCTGCGAGGTACGAAATGCTGGCTAGCGGTTGCGACGCCTTGTTGCGGAAGTGCCAACTGCTACAACTACACCACCGGCAACACTCAGGGCGACTGCCATCGCACCGTTGTCGCCCGTCGCGGGTAGGGTGGTCCCGGCTGGTTTAACCGCCGCTACTGCCTTGGTGGAAACGGGATTTGCCGCGGGCTTTTCTGCCTCGGGCTGCGGTGTGGGCTCGGGCTTGGTTTCCGGTTCGGGTTTTACCTCTGGGTTCGGTTTAGCGTCAGGGCTGGGCTCGGGATCGGTCACGTCGGTTGCAATCAATTGCACGTCGCTGTCGAAGACGCAGCGGATGTAGTAGTCGTGCCGCGTTTCGCGCATAATCCCCTGGCCGCTATCGTAGTCACGGTCAACGTGTGTGCCAAGGAGGGTTGAGCTGGCGAGGTTTAGTCTATAAGGGATTTGGTCGTCGGCGTAGCCGCCTGTAAAGACTACGGTTGCTCTTACGTGATTGTCGATCATGGTCAGCGTAATAGAGACGCTGGCTTCTTTGGGGTTCTCGGTTTTTATAAGGCTTTTGGTATCGGTGTCGACCTTGAAGAGGTGGATGGTGTCGTTAAGCCCGTAGCCGAAATCCTCGGGTTTGTCGGGGAAGTCGTATACAAACGCCTCATTCTGGACCAACATGAAGGCAGGAGGGAGCTCCAAGTCATAGTTATGGTCGACAACGGTGGTAGCTGTGAAGTTGCCGTCCGTGTTGGCTTCGCTGCGGGTGATGGGCGTTGCAGCATCGGGTTCGGGCGTTTCGGCCGCTAGTGCCGAATTGGGTAGCAAGAGCTGCCCTGACACAAGAATAATCGCTCCGAAGGCGACTGCTCTAACGCCCACATGACGCTTGATGCTGCGGATAAACGAGCTGGTTCGATCGTTCTGGGTTTGTGGTGCATGCTGTCCATACATAAGGCGCTCCTTGTTCGTAGGCCGGTTTCCGCGGATCTATATTGCGCCTGGCCGATGCGGCTAGGCTCATTCACGCGAACGCTTACGCGAGCAGGGAGAAAGCTCAAGTTAATTTTCCCACAGGCGATACTTTGCGAGCAACGATTTGCTGTTCAATTCTCGGAGAGAGTCAAGACGGTCGAGGAGTTATCAGGCAATGAGATTATGTCTAGAGAACACGAACGAGAGATGTGGTCTGCGGACGACTGAATAGCTCCATCTGTTTTGGTTACAACGAAATGTGTGCCGCGCGCCTGCGGCATGAAGGAGGGAGATTCCTATGAATATCGTTGTATTGAGCGGCAGCCCGCGTAAGGGCGCCAATACCGACACCATGGTCGAGGTGTTTGCCGAGACCGCGCGTGAAGGCGGCAATGCGGTCGAGGTCGTCCGCGTTGCCAGCAAGAAAATCGCTGGTTGCCTGGGGTGTCAGTATTGCTTCGCCCACGAGGGCACTTGCGTGCAGAAGGATGACATGGCCAACGTGATCGAGTCGCTGAAAGGCGCCGATATGGTTGTCTTCGCTTCGCCTATCTACTGGTTTGATATCACCGCGCAGGAGAAGGCCGCCATCGACCGCCTGTACGCCTTCGGTGCTACGGGCTTCCCGTTCACCAAGACGGCACTTTTGCTCGATAGCCACAGCGAAGGCGTCTATGATGCGGCAATCGCCATGTACAAGGCAACCTGCGCGTACTGCAAGTGGGAGGACCAAGGCATTGTCACCATCAGCGGTATGACCGAGCGCGATAGCATGGCCTCCTCGCCCAAGTTGGAAGAGGTGCGCGAGCTCGCCCGCAAGCTCGCCTAAGGACAAGAGGAGCGCATGGCAATCAGCACAAGCGGAAATGCTTGCTGCCCTTACCAAGAGGATTGCTGATTGCCATGCAACGATGCTCCCGCGGACAATTCCGGTGTGCTAAAACGCCTTCTCGTTCAAGAATTCCCTGAACGCGGGGATGTCGAAGCCGACGAGGCCACGTCCACGTTCCCCGATAACGCCGTCCTCGAGGAGGCGGCGTTTGTATTGGCTTGCGTAGTTGCTGGCGACGCCCATGCGTTTGGCTATCTCCGAGACCCTGCTGGGGCCAGAATCGGGCAGCATCGCGAGCAAAAACTCAATGTCTTTATCGGAAAGCTCCTGATAGGTCGTTTCGAGAATTCGATCGCGCAGCTCCATGCGGGCAAGCAGAGAACCCTGCTGTACATCAGGTGCACTGATTTTGGGCGAGTTCTCCGAAACATCCCATGTGCGATATCCGACGAGCTGCATCATATAGGGAAATCCGTCGACGGCCTTCACGGCATCCTCGAGCGCTTCTGGCGTGATTGAGCGGCCTCCGGCCTCAACGGTTTTGCGGAATGCGTTTGCAATTTCAACGTCAGTGATTCGTCCCAACTGATGATATTGGGAACGCCTGAGGAACGAGACGGAATCGTTACGCAGCAACGCCGATACTTTGTAGGGCAGTCCTGCCATGAGTAGGGCAACTTTTTTACCCTCGCGTACAAAGTGCTGGTAAACAGAGGCAAATTGAAGCATTTCTTCGAGATCGACGGTGACTTCATCGATGGTGATGAGAAGTCCGATGTCATGTTTTTCGAGTTGCTTAAAGATGCCATTCATGCGCGTGCGCCAGTTGCCCTGAGCCTCTTGAGCATATGTCCAATCGATGCCCACTGGGCCAATTTGAACACCGTTTATGCGCGCGTGAGGCTGTGAGAGGTAGCTATCTGCGGCTTCTTTGGTTCGCTCGATAATATCTTCGAGCATGCCTGGCATGGCGGAGACATTTGCTGCGATCCAGTCGTGTTCAAGCGCCGTTTCTGAAAGGAGCGAGAGAAGCGCCGTCTTGCCCGTTCCCCTTGCGCCAGTAAAAATGGTCGACAGGTTGGGATCTCCCGGGCCATTGATAAAGCCACGGTTGATGTCACGCAGAATATGCTCGCGACCCGCTAGAAAGGGAGGGACGCTTCCAAATGTTGGGGTAAAGGGGTTCTTGCTGTACTCCATAGTAGCTCCTTTGCAAGTTTTGCTAATTTTTGCAAGTTTTGCTAACTTTTGCAAGTTTTGCTAACGACTGACCAAAGGGCATCGAAGCAGTGACGCTGACATTTTTTACGCAGAAAAATAAGCAGAAATCAATTTATCTGCGTTAAAAAATAGTTGAGAAGAAAAACGACGAGTCCCGGGCGCAATGCCGTTGCGTTCCGGGCCTCGTCGCTTTGCGAAGTATCTAACGATCTCGTTGCCGTCGTCCTAGTCGAACAGACTCGGCATGTCGTTTTCTTTCATGAGGGCACCGGCGGAGGGGAGGCTCTGCGCGGTGAACTTTTCGGCCGAGACGCCGGCGCCAAGGATCTCCTCGGTTGTGCCGACGGTGGTGACCGAGCGGCCCTTCTTAGCGGTAAAGGCCTGGACACCCTGCGTGTTGGTGGTCGTCTTGGTCTTGAGCAGCGACGTGTTGAAGTTCATCAAACGATAGTCGCTCGAGACCAGCGCGATGTCGCGATCTTCCTTGAGCACCTGGGCATACAGCAGCTTGCTGCCACCGTAGATGGCGTTCTTGAGGCGCTTGCGGTTGGTCTTGGTGACGTATCCGGAAAGCGCGACGCGCACCACGCGGCCGTTCTCAAAGACGAACAGCACGTCGGCCTTGTAGTCCTCGGGGTCGATGACCCAGATGACACTCTCATCGGGTTCCATCTCAAGATCGGTCGGCAGGTACGAGCCCAGCTGGGCCGACTTGGTATCCTCAAACGCCGCAACCTTGCACTTGTACACCTGGCTCTTGTTGGTAAAGACCAGCAGCTCGTGGGTGTTGGAGGACGGAAACTCGATAAAGGGCTTGTCACCGTCTTTGTACTTGAGCGTGGTGGCCTTCTTGAGCACGCGGTCCGTCATCTTCTTAAGGTAGCCATCGCGCGAGAGCATGATGGTGACTGGGTACTCCTCGACCTCGGGCTCCAGGCTCACCTCAATGACCTCGTGCGGCTCAATCCTGCCCGTGCGGCGCGGCATTACGTACTTCTTGTTGACGGCGGCCAGCTCGTCGCTGATGACCTTCTTGATGTTGTCCTCGCTGGAGAGGATCTCCTCAAGCTCGGCAATTTCGCCCTCAAGCTTGGCAATGTCCTTGGTGCGGTTGAGGATGTACTCCTCGTTGATGTTGCGGAGCTTAAGCTCGGCAACAAACTCGGCCTGGGTCTCGTCGATGTCGAAGCCCTTCATAAGGTTGGGCACGACCTCGGCTTCGAGCTTGGTGCCGCGGATGATGGCGATGGCCTTGTCGATGTCGAGCAAGATCGCCTCGAGGCCGTGCAGCAGGTGCAGGCGCTCGGACTTTTTGCCCAGGTCAAAGTTAATGCGGCGACGCGTGGACTCAATACGCCACTTGACCCACTCGTGCAGGATCTGGCGCACGCCCATAACACGGGGATAGCCGTCGACGAGTACGTTGAAGTTGCACGAGAACGAATCCTGCAGCGTGGTCGAGCGATAGAGCTTGGCCATGAGCTTGTCGGGGTCGACACCGCGCTTAAGGTCGATGGCGATGCGCAGGCCCGAGAGGTCGGTTTCATCGCGGATGTCGGCGACCTCCTTGACCTTGCCCTCTTTGGAGAGCTTAACGATGCGTTCGATGATGACATCGGTCTTGGTGGTGTAGGGGATCTCGTAGACTTCGATGATGCGCTCTTCGGGAATCCAACGCCAGCGGGAGCGGATTTGGAAGCTGCCAAGGCCGGTCTCGACGATCTTTTCCATCTCCTCGCGGCGGTAGATAATCTCGCCGCCGGTCGAGAAGTCGGGCATGGGCATGTACTCGAGTAGGTCGCAGTCGGGGTCCTGCAGGTAGTGCATGGTGGCGGTGCAGACCTCGTTGAGGTTGAAGCCGCAGATGTCGGACGCCATGGCGACGCCGATGCCCTTGTTGGCCGAGACGAGGATGTTGGGGAACGTGGTGGGCAGCAGGCGCGGCTCCTTCATGGCGCCGTCATAGCTGTCAACAAAGTCAACCGGGTCCTTGTCGATGTCTTTGAAGATCTCGGCGCTGATGGGGGAGAGCTTGGCCTCGGTGTAACGCGAGGCGGCGTAGCTCAGGTCGCCCGAATAGTACTTGCCAAAGTTGCCCTTCGACTCCACGAAGGGGGCAAGCAGCGCCTCGTTGCCGGTGGCCAGGCGCACCATCGTTTCGTAGATCGCGGCATCGCCGTGCGGGTTGAGCTTCATGGTCTGGCCGACGATGTTGGC
>DXLT01000046.1:0-7699 GCA_019414555.1 Collinsella sp. | reverse complement strand
CGCTGCACGGACCGTCCATCGACGCCGCCGTGGGGCATACGCACAACGGCAACTCGGCATAAAACGCAACGGCCTTGGCGATATCGAGCATCTTGCCGCCGCCAATACCCACCACCATGTCGCAATACTCGGCCTGGGCTTCCTTAGCCATTTCGACAACGGCCTCTTCCGTACACGGACCGTCATAAATCTTAAAGAACGGCTCGCTTAGATCTTCGTCCAGAAATCCATCGACGATCTGCCTGCACAGCCGATCCTCGGTGCCCTGGTCAAACAAGACATAGGCAGCGCAGCCCAACCATGACAAATACCTGCCTTGACGCGACAGTTCGCCCGGCCCCTGAACATACCGGCCGGGACCGCCATAAACCATGGGAAGCGCCATACGAGAATCCGCCCTTCATCAAACAACGATTGGTGCAAAGTAACCTGCCCCCTGCACCAACTTGTGCATTGGAGACAGGCCACTTTGCACCATAGTAAAAAGGGGCAAAGCCATCTGCTTGCTTTGCCCCTTCCTTAGCTTGATTTACTCATCCATGAGATAGTAGTGGCCCAGCGCGTCGGCACCCAGGATGGCGTTTGCGACCATCTCGGGCGTCACCTCAAACGGCATGTTGCACATGGTGTCATCGGGTGCGCAGGCGGCCTCGGCAACAATCATGGCCTGCTCGCGCGTAAGCTCGGCAACGCCAAGTTCCTTCATCGTGACCGGCAGGCCCAGCTCAATGCAGAAGCCCAAGACTTCCTCGAGCTTCTCGGTCGGGGCATCCTCGAGTACCAGCTGGACGATGGTGCCGAAGGCGACCTTCTCGCCGTGATACATGCCGTGGCACTCGGGCAGCATCGTCAGGCCATTGTGGATGGCATGAGCAGCAGCAAGGCCCGAGCTCTCAAAGCCGATGCCGGAGAGCAGCGTGTTTGCCTCGATGATATGCTCGACGGCAGGCGTGAGCGCACCCTTCTCCAGCGCAACCTTGGCCTTAACGCCATCGGCCATAAGCGTCTCGTAGCAGAGCTTGGCAAGCGCCAGACCGGCCATGCCGCCCTTGCCGCCAGCGCAGGTGCCGCCGTCGGCATCGTGCGTTGCCTGGGCCTCGAAATAGGTTGCGAGCGCATCGCCCATGCCGGAAACCGTCAGGCGCACCGGGCTCGCCGCGATAACCGTCGTATCCATAAGGACAATATTGGGGTTTGCCTTAAGGAAGAGGTACTTGTCGAACTGGCCGTCATCGGTATAAAGCACCGAAAGCGCCGAACACGGGGCATCGGTCGAAGCAATGGTGGGGCAAATGATAACCGGGGACTCCAGGTAGTAGGCGACGGCCTTCGCGGTGTCGAGGATCTTGCCGCCACCGACGCCGACGACGATATCGCAACCGTTGTCGCGAGCGAGCGCAACCAGGCGATCGACCTCGCCCTTGGAGCACTCGCCGTTAAAGTCCTCAAACAGCAGCTCGGCCTTGGCCTCGGCAAAACCGCCCTCGATCTTGGCACCGACGCGCTTCTTGCCCGAAGGCGTCACGATGACGAGGGCCTTAGCGCCGAGCGGCTCGACATAGGAGCCGAGCTTGGCCAGCTCGTCCGGACCCTGGATGTACTTGCTGGGGCTATTGAAAATTGCAGCCATAACTATCCCATTCTCTAAAAGAAAAAAGAAAGGGGCTCCGTACAGATACGTGCGGAGCCCCTCGTTACGATAACAAGAGTCGATTAGAAATCGATGTCGGTGTCGTAGTAGCAGGCCTTGAGGATCTTCTCGAAGTCGGCAGCCTTGGTCTCACGCGGGTTCTCGGGCGTGCAGGCGTCCTGCTCGGCGTTCGCGGCAATCTCGGGCAGCTTGGCGAGGAACTCCTCCTCGGAAACCATCTGCGGGTTCTCGGCGTCGACCTTCACGCCACCATTCGCGTAATCCTTGATGGACTGCGGAATGTTGAGCTGGTCGTTGAGGTCGCGGATCTTCTGGACGAGCGCAGCGATGAGCTCCTCGTTGGTCTCGCCGGGAAGGTGCAGGATCTCCTTGGCCACGTAAGCGTAACGCTCGGCAGCACGCGGGTCCTTGGAGTTCCACTGGATGACCTTGCCCAGGTACATGGCGTTAGCAGCACCGTGGATGATGTGGCCGTTCTCGAAGGCAGCACCGGTCTTGTGAGCCATGGAGTGAACGATGCCGAGCAGGCCCGAGGAGAAGGCGATACCGGCGATGCACTGAGCCTCGTGCATGTGCTGACGGGCCTCATGGTCGCCAGCATAGGACTTGGGCAGCCACTCGACGATCTCGCGGATGCCGTGCAGAGCGTTGGCGTCGGTGAACATAGAGGCGCAGGTGGAAACGTAGGCCTCCATGCAGTGGGTCAGAGCATCCATGCCGGTGTGAGCGCACAGCTTGGCGGGCATGGTGTAGGTGAGCTCGGGGTCGACGATGGCGACATCAGGGGTGATGTTGAAGTCGGCCAGCGGGTACTTGATGCCCTTGGCGTAGTCGGTAATGACGGAGAACGCGGTGACCTCGGTAGCGGTGCCGGAGGTAGAGGAGATGGCGCAGAAATGAGCCTTCTGACGCAGCTCGGGGAAGCTGAACGGCTGGATGATGTTGTCGAAGGACTCCTCGGGATACTCGTAGAAGACCCACATGGCCTTAGCAGCATCGATGGGTGAACCGCCGCCGATGGCGATAATCCAGTCGGGCTCGAACTCGCGCATGGCCTCGGCGCCCTTCATGACCGTCTCGATGGACGGGTCGGACTCGACGCCCTCGAACAGCTTGACCTCGAAGCCGCCTTCCTTAAGGTCGTTCTCGACGTCCTGCAGGAACCCGCCGCGGCGCATAGAGCTGCCGCCAGAAACGATGATGGCCTTCTTGCCCTTGAGGTTCTTCACCTCGTGGCGAGCGCCCTCACCAAAGTACAGATCGCGAGGATTGGTAAAACGTCCCATACTGTGCCTCCTAAACAAGCCCCTCTTAGACTTGCGTATATAACGGAGCACCCAATTGGCTCCGTTAGGACCGGTTTGCGCGTTGCCGGCGATGACAATGCGCGATGTCTAAACGTCTCAACGCTCAGACAAACACTATTTTACCGTTCTGGTTGGTCAGTTATTCACCTAAAGCCGCCAATGATGAAACGTTTTTTCTATCCCTGAAGACCCTTGTGCGGCATTCATACTCCCAAGCTGGGCAAACGTTTTATCAAGGTTGACTACATATCCCGGGCAGGACCGTGCCCCTCCAAAATATGCACCGTTCGCCGCCAAAAATCGACCGTTTGCGGCACCGTGATACCACTCGGTCGTCCAAGGTGCCGACATTTGTGCGACATCCGTCTTCGTGGTGCAAAGGTGCAAGTCCAAGTGCGGCACCCCCGGTGTGCCACATGCGGGTAAACTAGAACCTTATATAGAAACATTTGAACCCTAACCGCAGCAAAGGAGGCCCCATGGCATTCGATCCCATTCAAGAGGATTGCCATCGCCTCGTTCTTGAGGCCTTGCGCCGCGACAATATCCCGCTCACCGACGGTGCCGCCGTAGAGCGTCTGATGGAACAATTCACCCGCAACCCCGCACCGCTCATCGTGCACGACCGCGACCGCGCCGGGCACCTCATTGCCAAGGTGGTCGAGGCTGTCGACTACCGCATTCCCTTTATCCCTGACGATACCCAGGCAGAGCAAGAAGAGGCAGCTGCCGAGAACATGCTCCGCGAGGCAGCCGCGCTCGACCCGACCAACTGGGACGCTCAGCGCATGCTGACCGCCCTCACCGCCGGCTCCAACGAGGAATACGTGCAGTATCTGGTGTCCAAGTGCGACGAGGTGGAGCACGATCTGGCGCTCAAGATCGCCTCGGCGCAGGACCCCTACGAGCGTGAGGCCGCTGGCGATCTTATGCGCCGACCCTACCTGCGCTGGCTTGCCGCCCTTGCGTCACGCGCCCTCATTAGCGGCCGCTATCGCATGTCGCTCGAAGCCGCAAACCGCAGCTTGGACTTTGCGCCCAACGACCCCGCTGGTGTCCGCCACACCGCGATGCTCGCCATGGCAAAGCTCGAATACCCCGCTGAGGAGCTCAAGCGCTTTCGCTCTGCCCACTCCGTCCCCTATCTCGCCAACACGCCGCTGCGCCGTCGTCCCAAGGATGCGGAGCGCGACTTGGACCCGTGGACGCTCATCGCGCTGATGAGCGCTGCCTGGCGCGAGCTGGACTACGAGGGTGCCGAGCACTACTTGCGCATCCTTGCACGCTCGTGCCCACACGCAGCCGAGGCGCTCTATTTCCAAACCGAGTTTCCCGATGGCGTCTATGCCCGCGTCAACGTGGGCGTGGGCTCCACCGACGAGCTTGTCCTTGCGCTGTCCGAGGCGACGCCGGTACTGCAAGAGGGCTTGGGCGCCCCCGACAACGCCAGCTTTGCCGCCTGGGTCGCCACCAACGATATCGTGCGTTCCCAGATCGACGAGCGCATCCTGCGCGCGGCCGAGCAGGGTTTGCCGTTTAAGGGAGGAGACCTCTAATGGATCCGAGCGTCTACATCCCCGCCTACCTGGAGCGCGCCTACCTTGCGTCGCACCCCGAACTCACCGATGCAGCACGCGAGCTTGTCCATAACGACGTGAGCGTCAACCCTCATAAGTATGCGCAGTCCGAGCATGCCCAGGCGCTGCTGTCCTATGCCGGTGTTCATCGCCACCTGCTCGACGAGCTCCATCGCATCGAGGACATGGGCAGCGACGAGGAGTTTGAGCAGACGCGCAATCGCCTGTTCGACGACATGCGCGATGAGCTGCTCAAGATCGTCCGCATCGATGCGCATGTCCTCGATGCCCAGCTGCTCGCCATCATTTTGGCGGACACGCCCGTCGACGCCTGCCTGGGCGATCTGATGAAGCTCGAGGCGACCACGGCCGATTACCTGCAGCAAAGCGTACCCGGGTTCGACATGGAAGCCCCGCACTACTGGGCAAATAATGTTTTGGCCGATGGTGTCACCGCAGCAGACCTTACCGTGAGCGAGCCGGCTCTTATCGGGTGGCTTCACACACTCGAGGCCATCTCGCAGCTGTGCATGGCGAGCGCCCGCTACCGTGCTGCCGCCAACTACGCCCGCCGCGTCCTTAAGGCGGAAGGCTACCCCACCCGAGCCGCAGGCACCGTGTTGCTCGCCCTCGCTCGCCTGGAAGACCAGGACGGCTTTTTTGCCCTGGCCCACCAGCTCGAGGAGCAGATGGGGGCCGATACCCTCGAGAACTCCCCCTGGTACCTGCTCGCCCGCACGATCTTGCTGTTCAAAACGAACAAGATGCGCCCGGCGACACGCGCGCTGCGTGAGTTTGCCAACCGTTGCGAGGGCGGTGCGTTCTTCTTACTGAACCCCATGTACCAGACACCGTACCTTCCCTGCCGGCCCGAGCCGCGCGATCCCTGGGATCTTTCGCACCAGGCCGTTTGGGAAGCGGACGGTATTATCTCGGACACTCCCGACTTTGCCCCCTGGGCCAATGCCTGCGAAGACGTGTCGCAGCTTGCCCAGGAATTTGCGCGCCGCTACGGTTTTTAGTGACGCGATCGCCCCGACCATGTCATCTATGTTAGGAACGGCTTCATGAACTTCCGCTCATCTCTTGCCTGCACCTCGAGCGATATCGCTCGCTGGGGACTGCGCTCTGTCCTCAAACGCCAGGGTGGCGTGCTTCCCGGCCGCATCGCCATGAAAATCGACCCCGAGCTGCTGAGCGACCTCGCCGGCCTTGTCGACCGCAGCGTGGTGATCACCGGCACTAATGGCAAGACCACCACCTCCAACCTCATCGCCGACGCCGTTGCCGCCAGCGGCGCTACCGTGGTGTGCAACCGTGCCGGCAACAATATGGAGCCCGGTGTGGTGGGTGCTCTGCTCGAGGCCCGCAGTGGCCTTAAGCACACTGACAGCGGCAAGCGCGTGGGCGTTTTTGAATGCGATGAGCTCTACACCGTGCGCGTCCTGCCCAAGCTCAAGCCGACGTACTTTGTGCTGCTCAACCTGTTCCGCGACCAGCTAGACCGCTACGGCGAGATCGACCACACCCAGGAGGTCATCGCCCACGCGTTGGAGCTTTCGCCGGCAACGACGCTCATCTACAACGCCGACGATCCGCTGTGCGCCTCGATTGCCGCGCGCGTTCCCAACGCGAGCATTGCCTTTGGCATCGACGGCGCCACCAACACCGAGTCTGACCGCATTAGCGACTCGCGCTTTTGCTCGCAGTGCAACGCGCCGCTGGAGTATGACTACGTGCAATACGGCCAGCTCGGCGCCTACCATTGCCCCTCGTGCGGCTGGGCCCGCCCTGCGCTTGTCCGTCGCGTGACGGGCGTGGAGCTCGGCTGCGACGGCTACGGCTTTGACCTGGTCTTTGGATCTGATTCCAGCGCGCCAGCCGCACACATCGTCACGCGTTACAACGGCCTGTACATGGTCTACAACGTTGCCGCTGCATTCTTTGCCGCACATGAGTTAGGCGTGGATACGGCGCACCTGCAGCCCACGCTCGATGCCTACGTCCCCGCCGGCGGACGCATGGGCCGCTGGGATATCGCCGGCCGCACCGTCGAGGCCAACCTGGCTAAGAATCCCGTAGGCTTCGATCGACAAATCCAGTCCATCAAGACGGCAGGCGGCAGACTCTGCGCTTTCTTCCTCAACGATAACGATGCCGACGGCCACGATGTATCGTGGATCTACGACGTCGACTTTGAGCGCATCGCCGACACGCCGGGTCTTGTCGCCTTTGCCGGAGGCACGCGCGCGCACGACATGCAGGTGCGCCTCAAGTACGCCGGCATCGATGCCGCGATTATCTCGGACGTCGCGCAGGCAATTGGCGCCGTGGCAGACGAGGCCGCCGATGACACCTTCTACGCCGTCGCCAACTACACGGCCTTCCCGCCGCTGGTCAAGGAGCTCGACGGGCTGAAAGGCGCCACCGCCGACGCTGTTGCTGGGCGCGCCGTAGCCCGTGCCGACGGCAGCGCTCTTCCTGTCGGTATCGCGCCAGTCGAGCTTTCGCGCCCGCTGCGCATCGTCTACCTGTATCCCGATGCCCTTAACCTCTACGGCGACGGCGGCAATGTTATCGCGCTCGAGCGCCGTTGCGCCTGGCGTGGCATTCCCGCGCGTGTAGACGAGGTCCGTATGGGCGAGTCGCTCGATCTCACCGACGCCGACATCGTCATGATGGGCGGTGGCTCCGACCGCGACCAGCTAGCCGTGGCACACGAGCTGCTCGCCCAAAAAGACAAGGTCGCGGCCTATGTTGAGGACGGCGGCACACTGCTTGCCATCTGTGGCAGCTATCAGTTGCTCGGCCGTTCGTACTATATGGGTGAGAATCGCCTCGAGGGCCTGGGCGTCATTGCCGCCGAAACCGTACGCGGCTCCGATCGCCTGATCGGCAACGTCGCCGTCAGGACCGACCTGGCACCCGAGCCCTTTGTGGGATTCGAGAACCACGGCGGCCGCACCCTGCTCGATGCAGAGGCCAAGCCGCTCGGAACGTCCGTCGTCACGGGCACCGGCAACAACGGCGATGATGGCCTTGAGGGTCTGATCTACAAGGGCGTCATCGGCACGTACCTGCACGGGCCGGCGCTGCCCAAGAACCCCGAACTCGCCGACTGGCTGATCGCGCACGCCCTCGAGCGCCGCGGCGATGCGCAGGCC
>DXLT01000045.1:0-7734 GCA_019414555.1 Collinsella sp. | reverse complement strand
CGCCGCCGTGGCGCGCATGAGCCCCGTGTGCCGGGCGACGAAGGCGCGGCGGCGCTGGGTGACGGCGTCGGTCTTCTGCGCCCACCATGCGCTCGCGCGTTCCTTGAGCTGACGAAGTTCGGCGAGAACTCGATCGATCGCACGGTTTGTCTCGCGCGCCTCAACGTTCATGACCACGCGCTCTGGTGTCGGTCGCTGCCCCTCGTGGACGGTCGGGATGTACTCGATTTTGCGGTCCTCGAAGGACCGGTGGTCGATTGTCACGGCAACCTCGTTGTGCTTGGCGGCATGTTCGGCGAGGCGTTTGTTGGCGATGCCTGCCCAGGACGCGCGGACGCGCCTGAGTTCGGCTTTCTCGGCATCGAACGCCTTAGCGCCGTCCATCTTGGCGGTGACGGCCACTGGCGTCTTCGTCTTGCGGTCGTCCTTGGTGAGGCCTTGCGCCGCCGCCTGGGACATGGTCCGGCGCTCACCGTCCCGGAAGTTGTAGACCTTCTCGATGCCCTCGGCCTTGGCCGCTTTCCAGTCCTTGGCGGCGACCATGACGTCGCTGCCGTCTGGACGGCGGCACAGGTAGACCTTGGTTGACTTCTGCGCCCTGGGGCGCTCGAAGCCATCGGCACCGAGTTTGAGGGCGCTCACGAGCACGTGGGCGTGGGGATTACCGTCGCCCGAATCATGTATTGCCCAATCGCAGGCCTTGTTTTTGAACAGGTTGCAGAAATCGAGAACGCAGGCGCGTTGCTCGTCCAAGTCGAGCTCGCGGGGAAGGGCGAACTCATAGCGCTTGGCCACGAGTTCGTTGCCGCCGTCATATGCGCGCCGCGCCTCGTTCCAGAGACTCTGACGGTCCCAGGCGGGCGCACCTTCGGGAAGGACGATACCGGTATCGGCGATGCGCTCGGCGCGCGCGTAGCGCTTGAGCTCGCCCGTGGCCTCGTCGCGCAATGTCTCGCCGCTCTGGTAGGCGGCAGACGCGACGGCAGACGATCCGCGCGCCGGGGCGATGCCTCGGGCGTTCAGATGGTAGATGGCCATGTGGCGTCTGCCTCCTTCCGGCAAGCGAGTGAAACGAGCGCGCAGCGGTGCCGTGCGCACCGTGAGCCATTGAGGCGAACGGGCACGGTATCGCGGAGCGCAAGGGAGCCTTGGCGACCGCGCAGGCGCAGCCAATCGTAAGCCGCCCAAGGCGAACGGTTGGCGGTGTGCCGGAGAGGCAAGGAGCGCGAGCGACGCGCAGCGACCGCAGGGAGCGTAGAGGCTCGCCGCCTAGGCGCGCACGCAATGTCTCTCTCACGCAGCGCCGTAGGCGCGAGTAAGTGAGACTAAGTGCGCCCTTAACTTAAGTTAAGGGAATGATACCCACTCGTTACGGGTACAATCAAGTCAATTAAAAACGCAGTTGAAAGGCACAAAATGGACCTGAACGAATTCACGAGCATCGACGGGGCTCAGCGGTCAGATAACACTTTCGCGGCAGACGCCGGAACGCAGCCCGCGAAGCCGAAACGCAAGCGCGTCAAGAAGACCATTGACCAGCAGGTCGCCGAGGCCGAAGAGCGCCTGAAGAAACTCAAGGCGAAGCAGCGGAACGAGGAACGGACCAAACGCAACCACCGGCTCATCGCGAGCGCCGCGACCATCGAGGCCGAGGCCGGTCACGTTGAGCTCGACGAGCGCATTGCCACATGGCTCGGGCGGGTTCTCGCCAACGAAATTGCCAGCAAACCTGAGGGTGAGATCTCTCGATACATCGCATGGCGCGACGGAAAGGGCGGCAAACAGTGAATATCAAAATTGTCTACGAGGACCGCATTGACGCATGGGACACCCGAGCGGACGGGTCCGCATCGACCTCACATGCCGTGCTGCGCGTCAACGGACGGCATCTCGAACTTTGGAGCGCCCTCAGATTCGAGGAGGGGTACGACCCGGAGAAAAGTGGGCAGGCAAAGAGCAGCCGAACCGAAGAGGGGCAGGCCGAAAGCATCCTGAGCATTTCAGCGGAAAACGCCCCACAGATCCTCAATGCCTGGCTCGCTGTTGCTCACGATGAGCACGGGCTGCTCAGGCTCGACGTCGACGGTGAAACGCTCTACAAGTTCGAAGAGCCGGACGAGGACGAGGATGAAACCTCGGACAACGTCAGCGACGAGTTCAGCGGCGTGTTCGAAAACGTGGACTTTTTTGAACCGGAGGGGTGCCCGCAGGGAGCTTGGCGGCCACGAAGCCCCAGCGCGACCGCTCGATAATCAGGTGCTTTGATTAGGTATACTAAACTGGTATACTTATTGGGGAAGAAAGGAGAACGGCATTGGTCAGAGTACACGGGAACGCCCTCAAGCACGGGCTTACCAGCGATGAGGTCGCGTATGCGTGGGAGAACCCGATTCGGTGCCGCCAGCGAAACGGCACGGATGACCCGCCGCTCTGGATTTCGGTCGGCTCGCTTCCCGATGGGAGGTTTGCCGAGCTGATTGGATTCATGGATATCGACGGCGTTTGGTGCGTGTTCCACGCGATGGTGCCGCCGACGAAGAAGTTCAAGCGTGAGCTGGGATGGAGGTAGACATGAACGGAATCGTTGCCGAGAACGGCAAGGTCGTGACCGATGAGATGATTGCCGATTGGGAAAGCGCCCTTGAGCGCGATGAGTGGCCTAGCGGATGGGTCAACGTTGGCGAGGTTGTCGAGGGCAAGCTCCCGAAGGCCGTACCCGAGACGGTGACGCTGTCCCTCAAGGTTCCAGTTGCGATGAAGCGGGCTCTTGAGAAGGAAGCGAAGGCCGAGGGCAAGTCGACGGGTGCGTATGCCCGCGGAATCCTCGCCGATGGTCTCATGGCCATAGCGTAAGGCAGCAGGGGAGCTAACAGAAAGGGGGGCCTTGAAGGGCTCCCCTTTCCTGCCGGCGACCCTGTTGTGATTTGGGTCAGAGCTTCATGGCTAGCCCCTCCAAGCCCTCCTGAGCCTTTGCCAGCGGCTCAGCTCTTATGTATATACACTCTATATAAATTCTATATAGAGTGTATATACAATCTATATACTATCTCGATTCATGCGCAGTTCAAGACCCTCGACGATGAGGCGTGAGACCGTTGTATTGTGTTCAGCGGCATAAGTCGAAATCTCGGCTTTTTGTTCATCAGTCACCCAGAAAGTGATGCACTTTCCCTTTTTACGAGTGCTGGTCGAGTCACCTTTGTGGCGCGTATCCTGGTTTGCCATGAGGGTCGGCGCAACCTCCTCAGGCACCGTCATTCGACGGACTGGCCTCTTAGCCGGCATAGTGAATCTCCTCATCGTTACGCAAGATTTCTTTCAGTTCATCCCAAATCTCCTCATAGCCGAAGAGATCATCGCCAAACGAATTGCCGAAAAAGTTTCGCAGCCCTTCGCGGCGGCGGACTTGATGGTCGAAATAACTGAGGTCGGCATCTTCAATCTCGCTCTGTGCCTTTGCAAACGAAAGGGTGTTGGCCGCAACCTGAGTAAGTAGCACGCCGTAAAAGACCTCGCGCTTCGTAAGCGTGCGTGCGGTCTCGATGGTCTTCACAACGTCGGCCGCGCCCGGACCCGTCGGAATCACGACGAAGTCCGATGCCTCAGCAGCCTCGTCCATGATGTTGCCATTCGGTGGGCAGTCGATAAAGATCCATTTGTCAGGATTCCTGCGGTATTGGATGCCGGCGCGCCGCACCGTCGCCAGGTTCGCCGACGTTACGGAAAATGGAAGGGAATCATTGTTCTGATCGGCGAGGAGCGCCCAGAAGCTTGCGCTAGACTGCGGGTCGCAGTCGTAAACCTCGACGCTCTTTCCCTCGCGCTCAGCAGCTGTCGCCAACGCCATTGCCGTCGTTGTCTTGCCGACACCACCTTTTAAGTTCATAGCCGAAATAATCACGGGCGTTCCTCTCAAGTGCTGTTGTATCTAACGGTGAGTCTATATAGAAAGTATATACAGTCTATATAGACTGTATATACTTTTCTTTCAACTCGGCGAGCTCGTCGCCTGTAAGCGTTCGCCCCGCGCTCCTCGCCGCACGCAGCCCCTCGAACAGGTCTGGCGCCTCGTGTCTCGCCCATTCAATTGCAGCTCGAACGCCGAGGGCGCGAGCTTTCATCAGGTCGGAACGCTTTCCCATAAGGTCGGCTGTCGTCATGGCGTCGAAGTAGTCGTCGGTCTCAGTGTTCCATGCCTGGTGTTCATCATCGATGCCGATCTTGATCTGATTGAGAAGATCTTCGTTCTCGCGGACAATTCTCTCGACCTCGGCAGCGCGCCTAAAGCCGAAAAAGACCGCCGTCTGCTCATATGGTTCCCACGGATGCGCCGCGACATGGCGCAGTACCGCGCGAACAAGACCTGGCCGATCATTTGCATACTTCCGCTTGAATTGCTCGGCCTGTTCCTCGATAACCCTATGAGGCCGGTACGTTGGACGCCTGTCTTGGCTCATAGCCTTCTTGTATTCATTCTGCCATCCAGGCTTGAGCCACTTATAGACAGTCGGACGGGACACCCCAGCGACGCGAGCTAGCGCCGACATACTTAAACCAGGGTTCTCAGCCGCAGTTTTCCAAACCTGCACGGCCTTCGTCGGCGCTCCATCTCGGTTGCCGTTATCCCACCAATTCGTGCCATGGGCCTTCTGATTCAGGTCCCTTGTCATGCGGGCCTTTTCAAGAGACAAATCCTTCGGGAGTCTCTTGTCTGGCGGATTACTACCATGTCCCATCTTCTCACCATATGAGACAGCGGCCTTTCGCTCGCAGAATCCCTGAGTGTAACGACGCGCCCGCCCAGCCGCTGAGCCGCCCTCAAACGCCTCCAGAGCCGCCGCCACGTCGTTAGCGGTAAACCTGTTGCTTGGCTCTACCGAAAGGGCGTCAAATCGATCAAGAAGGCCGTATGCATCGTCCTCAAGCTCGTCGTAAGAAACGCCACACTTGTTAGCCATGACAGCAAGATAGAAGATGCACCAATAACGGTGATCAACTGATGCCTGATCCCTGATGACGCTCAAAACCCGATCGTAGCCGGCACGGCCATACGTCCACCCTCCGCGCGGCTCGTCGTTAACAACGCACCTTTCATACCACTCGGGCCACAATTCTTTTGCCCGGGCGATCGGAGTCTTCTTGCGGGCCTCCTGCGTAAGCTCTCGAAGAGCCGCAAGACCATCCATATCCTTCTTGCCCAGCAGCTTTGGAACAAAAGACAGCAGATAGGGGATTGTAGCAGGCGGGGTCGCATCGTGAGAAAAACACTCGGCAACATACGGCTGCTTAATCTTTGGATTGCCGATGTCTCCATTGAGCTTCGTGGCGCTTCCGACCATCCGGAAACCTTGGAAGATGCCCTGAGTCTGCTTCTTGTCTGGGTCGCTGGCGCTTGTGTTGGCGTTCCAAACTCGGTCGGTCAGCTCGCGCTTGAGGACCTGTAGACCAGTGACGTAGCGGGTCATAAGCGGCACTGGATGTTCGAGAAGGTAAACGACGTGAAGGCCTGTCCCTGAGCTGACGAGATAGTTGGCATAGGGAATTGCACCACGCTCCATCTGGTGGAGCAAGTTATCAAGCTCGCGTTCGCCAACGTAATCGAGATCGATCATGATGGCATGCAAGTATCGGGCATTACGGCTGCTGCGGCTCTTGCCGTAATAGCTGACCGGAGCCAGAAACATAAACGTGTTCTGCTCAATCGACAGCTTTCGAAGCTCTTCAAGTTCTTCAAGACCGTCATGAAGCGTGTATCGATGCATAATGCGTTTTACAAGTTTGTTGCCCTTTGGGTCGACTCCTCGTTCTATCTCCTTACCGGTGTCCTCAAGAACAATGACATTGGGCTTGCCATCGGAATCGTTACCCTTCTTCTGGAGAGTCCCATCAGGAAACATAGCGTGATAAAAGGTGTCGGGATCGCAGTAGCTCCAACCCAAACGATAGGCGTCAAACAACTTCTCGTTTCTCACCTGATTTGCATGGCGCTCATTCTCATACCAGCGTCCATCATGCTCGCTGGAACTCTTACGACGCTTTCTCGAGACAGGCATACAAAGCCCCCTTTAAGATGAAAACAACACTCCCCTGGAAACAACCTCAGGAGCGACCCCGAGGGGGTGCCCTACGGGCTAAGCAGGACGTACATTAAGGTTAAATGGTATTTTACACTTTTCCGCCTAAAAATGTGTATATAGAATCTATATACACTGTATATAGATTCTATATACACAAAAAGGATCACTCCGATGCCTCGTACGCGGTGATAAACGCCTTTAGTGGCGACGTCTCGGGAACGTGCCGGAGCTCTTCGCGATGCCGCATGTGCGCGAGTCTGCGCTCGCACATGGCCCGTATCTCGGCCCGATCGGCCCGGTCCTGGGCCTCGGCGTCCTCGGCAGTCTTTGCCTCGTAGTAGCCGTGCAGGTCGACAGTCACGGTTCTCTTGCCGCCGCCCGGCCCGGATCCAACATTGGAAGGCACACGGTTCAGCATAGCCTCCGTACTTCCAATCAACGACTGGCGCGCGAGCCGCGCCACAGCCTCCGGGTCATGGAGCGAGAACGGTTTTGCATCGGGATCGGCCATGGCCCGGAGGGTCACCTCAAGCTCGGAGCGGCCCATCTTCGCAATCCTGAACTGCCAATCGAGCAGCTCGATATCGTCCATGGCTACCCACGAACCTTGACTGCAATGAAATATCCGATGGCCCCACAGATGGCCATAGACAGCAGCAGCGCCGCCCAGCCCCAGACGCCAAGCCACTCGGCCCCGGCCTTCATCTGGGTCCACATGAAGCCAATGGCCACCAGGAGGACGATCAGGCACGCGGCACAGGTCACGACGCCGCACGCAACGGTCGCAACAATCATCGACCGCCTCGCGCTCTCGAGTTCATCGACGGCCTGCTTGGCGTTCGCCTGGCTGCTCTCAACGGCCTTTTTAGCCGCCCTCTCCACGTCCCGCAGGCACTCGACCGTACGGGCCTCCACAGCCCTGTAAACGACGTTTGAGGCATCCTCCGCTCGCTCGGCGGCACCGATGACCGCCTCGCTCATATCGCGCATGGTGTCGGTGTTCTCGACCAACGCACCGTGCATCTCCTTCGCGATGCCGGCGATGCTGTGCATGTCCTTGGCGACGCGGAGCTGGTCGCGCGCCGCCTGTTCCTTGAGATCTGCCGATGCCTCAAGGGCATCGCCCATAGCCGCTAGGTTGTCCTGGCTGAGGTTGTCGAAAGTACCCATGATTTGAACTCCGTTTCTAGTCTAGTGGTGGATACCGTTTTCGTTTTCAAGCTCGATCTCGACCGAGAGCGGCTTGGCGACCTTTGCAGTCTTCTTGGCCTGCTCGCGGACGAGCTTGTCGCGCTGCTGGGCGGTCATGGCCTTGAGCTGGGCGGCGGTAATCGGTCGCCCGACCTCCTTGCTCATGGTCACGAGCTGGCGCAGCGGGCGTCCCATCTGCGCGCCCGTGACGGTGCGACCGTCTTGGGTGAACTTGAGGTCGCCGTGGCCCTCGACGTAATCCATGGCCACGCCGCGCTGCGCTAGGGCGTCGGCGAGGTCGTTGAAGTGGTTGTCGCTGCGCCGCGCGAACACCTGCTGGATCTCGGCCTCGACGGTCTTGGCGATGGAGATATCCAACTTGGCGCCGCCCATGGCCATACCGCGCTTTCGCGCCGCCGTGGCGCGCATGAGCCCCGTGTGCCGGGCGACGAAGGCGCGGCGGCGC
>DXLT01000044.1:0-7786 GCA_019414555.1 Collinsella sp. | reverse complement strand
GTTCCGCGGCGCTGCCGACGCATTTAACGCCGCCATGGACGCCATGGCCGAGCGCTTCCCCGAGCGCCGCGCCTCCGCCCCCGGCGACGCCGCCGACCGCGCCCGCATCACGCCCGAGACCGAGCTTGACGTGCCCGCCACCTCCATCTACCAGGCCGGTGCCATCAAGCTCGAGGAGGAGCTCTCCCCTGCTGAAGCCTTCGAGACCGGCATGGGCGAGGCTGCCTACACCTACTTGGCCGACCACGCCACCAAGCGCATCGTCATCGATGTGCCCGCATACAAGCACGCCACGGTTACCGTGCGCGTGAGCGGTGTCGATGCAGCCGCGGCCATCGCCGCCATCGACGTCGTCGCCCGTCCCCAGTCGACGCTCGATCTGCTTATTGCCCTGGACTCTCCCGTTGCCGGCCAAGGCGTCGTGGGATCCGTGCTACGCGTGTGCGCCCACGAGTACGCCACCGTCAACGTGACCTGCACGCAGACGCTCGACGATAGCTGGATCGCGCTCGACGACACCGGCCTGTTCCTGGACGAGGGCGCGCGCGTCAACGTGCAGCACACCGTCCTGGGTGCCGGCGCCAGCGCCACCGGCCTTGCCGGCGACCTGCTGGGCGATACCGCCAAGGTCACCATCGATACTGACTACCTGGGCGCCCGAGAGCAGGTGCGCGACTTTAACTACGAGCTGCGCCACCGCGGTCGCAAGACCGAGTGCGAGATCGACGCCAACGGCGTGCTGACTGGCACGTCCAAGAAGGTCTACCGTGGCACCATCGACCTCGTGCACGGCTGCAAGGGCGCAACCGGCACCGAGCGCGAGACGGTGCTTTTGGCCAACAAGGGCGTCGACAACAAGACCGTTCCCGTCATTCTCTGCGACGAGGACGACGTCGCCGGCAACCACGGCGCCACAATCGGCCACGTCCGCGACGAGCAACTGTTCTATCTCGCCTGCCGTGGCCTTGACCAAAACGCCGCCGAGGACCTGTTCATTCGCGCCAAGCTGGAGGACGCCGCGCTTTCCGCCACCGACGAGCGCACCCGCGCAGCCGTCGTCCGCTTGGGCAACAACCTGATCAACAACTTTGAAGAGGAGCTCGCATGATCGACACCGAGCACGTTAAATGCGATACCTGTACCGCACCGGAGCCTATGGAGTTCGACGCCAGTGACGAGGCCTCGCGCGGCTGGCCTACCGTCGACATCGAGACCAATCCCTACAAGGCACAGTTCCCGCTTTTCCAGCAGCACCCCGAGATCGCCTTCCTCGATAGTGCCGCCACCGCGCAGCGCCCCGCCTGCGTGCTCGACGCCGAGCGTGACTTCTATCAGCGCATGAACGCCAACCCCCTGCGCGGCCTGTACTCACTGTCCGTCGAGGCCACCGACGCCATCGCGAAGGTCCGCCAGCAGATCGCCGACCTCATCGGCGCCTCACAGGCCAACGAGGTCGTCTTCACCCGCAACACGAGCGAGTCGCTCAACCTGGTCGCCAAGAGCTTTGCACCCACAGTCCTCGAGCCGGGCGACGAGGTCGTCATCACCATCATGGAGCACCACTCCAACCTGATTCCGTGGCAGCAGGTCTGCCGCGAGACCGGCGCCAAGCTCGTCTACCTCTACCCCACCAAGACCGGTCAGCTCACCACCGAGGAGGTTCTTGCCAAGGTTGGTCCCAAGACCAAGATTCTGGCCGTGGGTCAGGTCTCCAACGTGTTGGGAGTCGAGAACCCAGTCAAGAACCTCGGCAAGCTCGTGCACAAGTATGGCGGCTACCTGGTCGTCGACGGTGCGCAGTCGCTGCCGCACATGCCGGTCGATGTGGCCGACCTGGGCGCCGACTTCTTTGCCTTTAGCGCACACAAGGCTATGGGCCCCATGGGCATCGGCGTGCTGTGGGGCAAGATGGACCTGCTCAACGCCATGCCGCCCATGCTCACCGGCGGCGAGATGATCGACTCTGTTACCGAGCAGGACGCCGTCTGGGCGCCCGTTCCCGAGAAATTCGAGGCCGGCACACAGGACGCCGCCGGCATCTTCGCCACGGGTGCGGCACTCGACTACCTGGTCAACACGGTGGGTTACGAGAACGTCCAGGCACGCGAGCAGGCACTCGTCCACTACCTGATGGGCGAGCTCATGCAGCTCGACTTTGTCCAGATCATCGGCTCCATCTATTGGGACAACCACCACGGCGTTGTGAGCTTTAACGTCCGCGGCATCCACCCGCACGACGTCGCGAGCATCATGGACATGGACGGCGTCTGCATCCGCGCCGGTCACCACTGTGCACAGCCGCTGCTCACCTGGCTGGGCGTCGAGAACCTTGCCTGCTGCCGCGCCAGCGTGGCCTTCTACAACGACAAGGCCGACATTGACAAGTTCATCGCCGGCCTGCATCACGTTTGGAGCACGTTCAATGGGTAATCTGTACACCTCCACCACATTTATGGAGCACAACTCGCACCCCGACTACAAGTACGAGATGGATGCTCCCACGCACGAGCACGACGGCATCAACCCCAGCTGCGGAGACGAGCTCACTCTGCAGCTGCGTGTCGAGAACAACGTGATTGAGGAGGCCTCCTTTACCGGCCACGGCTGCGCCATCAGCCAGGCCAGTGCCGACATCATGGCCGATCTCATCACCGGCGAGACCGTCGAGGAAGCTCGCCGCCTGGCAGAGCTCTTCCTCGCCATGATCCGCGGCGAGAAGCTCTCCGAGGAGGACCTGGAAGACCTGGACGAAGCCGCCCAGCTCCAGGACATCTCGCACATGCCCGCCCGCGTCAAATGCGCCGAGCTCGCCTGGCGCACCCTCGACGGCATGCTCGAGGGGCAAGCTAACCAGTAGCGTATGCTCCGAATCCAAGGTTTTTGATTGCCGAGCCGCCCAATACGGGCGGCTCTGTTTTCCTAATGAGCACGAACACACAAAATCAGCGCGCCCGGCGCCCCGTCTGTCATTTACCACACGGCCAGACGCGAACACGGGCGTTTTCCACAGCACCAAAGGCCTGCGGCAGGGCCCCGGGCCCGCCAAGCAATGCGCCAAGCCCCGTTCTGCTGAGCTCCGACTCGCTTCGCGCCTGCCGCAGACGGGTCCCATAGGGTGCGACGTGCATTTTTGCGAGTATTCAGCACGCCAAGCTGTATGTATACGCATCGAAAGCGTTAATCAACGTCTCCAGGCGCATATATATTGTGTTTTAGAACAAGCATCGCGGTCTCAGGGATCACATACATGCGCTTCGGAGGCGGATCGGAAGGCATAAATAGCTTCGGGACCCGTATGTTGCAAGATTGCGGCAGTGCCGACAGCACCACGATGCTGAAAACTCCGTTTTTTGCACGGCGCAGACGGGGGTAGGCACGGGCAAACCCGGACTGAGCTGTTATTTTATGCAAGATGACGATTGTTCTATGCATATTAAGAAGTGCAGTTACCGTACCAAGCTTTTGAACGCTGGTTGCGGCGTATGGACGACCCCAACTGCGGTGAACAGGCGACCTTACATCACGTTTCCGCCAGCCCGCATCGCCGTTCGCGCGCGGGCGCGCACGATACGAGAGACGGTACTTTTGCCAATCCCGGTATACCGCTCAATCTGGCGCACCGTAAGGCCGGCATTGCTCAATCCAACAATAACGGTATCGCGCTGCGCCGGCGGTGCAGTTTTAACCACATTGAGCGGAACCCCGAGGCTCTTCGCCATCTTGTTGGCAAAGGCGTGGCGTTCCCACTCCGTCTCTTTCATATCGCACAGCGCCGGCTCGCTGCCGTCGGGCGTCGAAAGCGAATAGGCAATAAAGCCCTCGGCAGAACCAAAAAGTTCAAGCATGCAAGAAGGATCAGAAAATCCCCTCGCGACATCGGCCGCGTCACCGTCGTAAGCGCACAAATGCTCCGGAAAGCTGCTCCAGGGATAACGCTCAATGAGACTGATGCCCGCCTCCTGCGGAACGGCGTGTACGGAGCGAATAGCCTCCATCACCTGCCAGTCGGTATCGAGCGAGCGCCGGTCAAAACGGTTCTGGAACAGATGCCCTGTGCGCCCCGTGCGTTTATTGAACCGCCGCGCGTACGTCAAAAGCAGCCGGTGCATCGCCGCGCTCATCGCGTCCTCGTAATCTGCAAGCACCAGACGCACGTGATTGCCCATAAGGCACCAGGCGATAACCGTCACGCCCGCCTTGCGGCAGCACTCACGCATCAGCTCCAAGAACTCCCACCGGTCTTCATCGCCCTCAAAGATGAGCTGCTTGCCCGTACCGCGGGCACAGACATGGTAAAAGCCGGTAACCGTTCTCCAAACGCGCTGCATGGCGCTCCCTTCGCCGGGATCTGCTTGCCATCCAATACAGCACGATTGAAGCGCGCCATCAAAACATTCACGCAAAACAATTCGCTCGCGCGGCCAAAGGCAGTAAACAGGCGGCGAACGGCACCGTTGCAACAGGTCAACCCCTGCAACGCATACAAGAGCTGCCCAAAAGCTTGCCCAAGACGGATCCCCTCTACGGAAGTTCGCGACCACAGAACATAGAGTTAAACCGTTTCAATTAAAACTTCCGGACTTCTCGCTACGAAAACTGAGCCGTTCGCCGAATATTCCGTGCATTTCGCGGTATTATAGGGGTTGCATGTCATGTCCCTTTCGAAGGGTCGCCCGGCAATCGCCAGCCACGACCCCCAGACGGGACGCCAACACGATAGAGAGGAGAGGCATGCAGTACTCACAGGAAGTGGAGAACATGTGCCCCGTTGCCAAGGGTGCATACCACGGCCCCGCACCCATCCCCGAGGAGGGCAAGTGGGTCCAGGCTAAGGAGATTTCCGACATCTCCGGTCTTACGCACGGTGTGGGTTGGTGCGCACCTCAGCAGGGCGCCTGCAAGCTCACGCTGAACGTCAAGGACGGCATCATCGAGGAGGCCCTCGTTGAGACCATCGGCTGCTCGGGCATGACCCACTCTGCCGCCATGGCTTCCGAGATCCTTCCCGGCAAGACCATCCTCGAGGCCCTCAACACCGACCTCGTCTGCGACGCCATCAACGTTGCTATGCGCGAGATTTTCCTGCAGATCGTTTACGGCCGCAGCCAGACCGCGTTCTCCGAGGGCGGCCTGCCCGTGGGCGCCTCCCTCGACGACCTCGGCAAGGGCCTTCGCTCCCAGGTCGGCACCATGTTCGGCACCAAGGCCAAGGGCGCTCGTTACCTCGAGCTCGCCCAGGGCTACGTCACCCGCATGGCTCTCAACGACAAGAACGAGATCATCGCATTCGAGTTCCTGAACCTCGGCAAGTTCACCGACGCCGTCAAGGCCGGCAAGACCCCCGAGGAGGCCATCGCTGGCGCTATGGGCCACTATGGTCAGTGGGAGAACGCTGCCAAGTACATCGACCCGCGCACCGACGAGGAGACTCACTCCGTCGCCAGCGTGTTCCCGGTTCACGAGTAGAAAGGGAGGGAAATAACTATGACTGTTACGTTCGAAGGTTACGAGCGCCGCGCTGACAAGATCAACAAGTGCCTCGCCGACAACGGCATCGCCTCCCTCGAGGAAGCTCTGCAGATCTGCACCGACAAGGGCTTCAACCCGCGTGAGATCGTCAACAACACCCAGTCCATCGCCTTCCAGAACGCCGAGTGGGCCTACACCCTCGGTTGCGCTCTCGCTGTCAAGCGTGGCGCCAAGTCCGCTTCTGAGGCTGCCGCCATCATCGGCGAGGGCATCCAGGCCTTCACCGTTCCCGGCTCCGTCGCCGAGGACCGCAAGGTCGGTCTGGGCCACGGCAACCTGGGCGCCATGCTGCTCTCCGACGACACCGAGTGCTTCGCCTTCCTGGCCGGTCACGAGTCCTTCGCTGCCGCTGAGGGTGCTATCGGCCTGGCTCTGAACGCCAACAAGGCTCGCAAGAAGCCGCTGCGCGTCATCCTCAACGGTCTGGGCAAGGACGCTGCTCAGATCATCGCCCGCATCAACGGCTTCACCTACGTGAAGACCCAGTTCGACTACTTCACGGGCGAGCTCAAGGTCGTCGAGACCATCCCCTACTCCGATGGTCCCCGCGCCGCCGTCAACTGCTACGGCGCCGACGACGTCCGCGAGGGCGTTGCCATCATGTGGCACGAGAACGTCGACATCTCGATCACCGGTAACTCCACCAACCCCACCCGCTTCCAGCACCCCGTCGCCGGCACCTACAAGAAGGAGCGCCTCGAGGCTGGCAAGAAGTACTTCTCCGTCGCTTCTGGTGGCGGCACTGGCCGTACCCTGCACCCGGACAACATGGCCGCCGGCCCTGCCTCTTACGGCATGACCGACACCATGGGCCGTATGCACTCCGACGCCCAGTTCGCCGGTTCTTCCTCCGTGCCTGCGCACGTCGACATGATGGGTCTCATCGGCATGGGCAACAACCCCATGGTCGGTGCCACCGTCGCCTGCGCTGTCGCCGTCGAAGAGGCCCTCAAGGCCTAATCGCGCCCGCGCGATGCTCAGATAGTTGAGCTTTGGAGCCGCTACCTTTCGAGGTAGCGGCTCTTTTTGTTTGCGCTGGCGCAGGGTATCTAATGCCGATATATCAGCTGGGGCCAAATACGAGATGTGAAGAGATGGAGCGTCAGAGCGTCCATGACGCCCACCTGCCATATTTGCCCTTTACCGATTTGACGGGTCTTTGCGGCCCCATTGCCGATCACCCGTGCGACAATACGCCGGACGAGAAAGGAATCCGATGGAATCGACTGATGTACTGGTAATTGGATCTGGCATTGCGGGCCTTTGTGCCGCCATCGAAGCGGCACGCACGGGTGCAACCGTCACTGTGGCAAGCGCCGGCAAGACCATGAGTGGATCGAGCTTCTTCCCGGGTACCTGGGGCCTCGGCCTCATCGGTCCCGTCGACGAAGACGACGAGCAGGACCTCATCGACACCATCCAGACCGTCGGCGGCGGTGTCGCCGACCCCGAACTCGTCCAAACGTTCGTCCACGGCATTCCCCAAGCGATTGACTGGCTCGAGCAAGACCTGGGCGTTGAGCTCCAGCGTCCGCAAAGCGCCAAGAGTGCTCAACAAAAGCAATTTATCCCCTGCTTTGACCACAAGACGCGCATGTGGCGCGGCCTCACCCGCAAGCCCCTTGAGGACGCTCTGACGACCTGGATCGAGTCGCTCGGCATTCGCCTGCTCCCCCGCCATGAGCTTATCGACCTTGTTGAGGACACGAACGGCAGAATAACCGGAACCGTACTCTACGACCTTACCGAAAATCGAATCGTGCCCTTTGCTGCCAAGGCCACGATCATCGCAGCCGGTGGCACAGGCGGCCTGTTCGAGCGCAGCCTTACGTCGGCTGATGTGCTCAGCTCCTCGCAGGCCATCGCACTGGCGCACGGCGCAACACTTACTAATATAGAGTTCATGCAGATGATGCCCGGCTTCATCGAGCCCAGGCGTAACTTGGTCTTCAACGAGAAAACCTGGCGCTACGTGCATGTAGACCAGCCGGTAGATATTGCCGACGACAAGCTGAACGACCTGCTCGAGCAGCGCTCTGGATATGGTCCCTTCACGTCACGCTTGGCCTCCCGCGCTATCGATCTCGTCATCGATCAGGCAGGTGTCGAAGGCCTGGCACTCCACTACGACTTCCCCCGCGAGGATGTCCCAGAGTTTGTGCAGACCTTTGCCACCTGGCTGCAAGACGAGCACGGCATCGCCCCGACTGACGAGATGCGCGTTGCGATGTATGCCCACGCCGCTAACGGCGGCATC
>DXLT01000043.1:0-7918 GCA_019414555.1 Collinsella sp. | reverse complement strand
GTTGCGGCGCGGGAAGGCAAACTTGCGCGGCCCCATGCCCCACGGCGAGATGGACACGACCGCGCCGCAACCGCGTGATCGCTGCGCTGTCGCAGGCGCTCTTTGTATCGGAGGCCGGCATGCCATCCGGAACGTTTTCTACCGCCGAGGCCGCCATGGACCTGGGGCGCGAACTGCTTGCGGTACCGGGCTCCATTTTGTCGCCCGAGTCGCGCGGGACCAACTATCTCATTGCCAACGGGGCCTGCTGCATTATTGACGAGGAGTCCATCGAGATGGCCATCTCTCGAATCTACGGTACCCTGCGCTATTCGCGTCCCGATGCGCCCGGCATCGCCGACCTGGATGCCACACAGCAGACTGTGATGCATGCCCTCATCGCCTCGCCGCTCAAGGTTGAAGACATCGCCACACTCGTCTCCCTCGATGCCGTCGGCGTGCTCAAGCTCCTGGGCTCGCTCGAGCTCGAGGGCCTCATCGAGCGCATGATGGATGGAAGGTATGCGCCCTCCAAGTTTGCCCTTCACGCCCAGACGCCCTTCGGTCACAATGGAAAACGTGTCAATTAGAAAGGTGTTTGCAGATGCAGTTCGATCAGGTGACGGTTATCGGTGGCGGTCTGGCGGGTTCGGAATGCGCGATCCAGCTGGCAGACCGCGGGTTTGCCGTAAAGCTGTGCGAGATGCGCCCCCAGGTGAGCTCCCCGGCTCACCATACCGATCACCTGGCAGAGCTCGTCTGCTCCAATTCGTTTAAGTCGACCCGTCCGGATTCCGCGGCTGGTTTGCTGAAGGCCGAGCTTGAGCGCATGGGTTCAGTCCTGCTCGACTGCGCCCATCGCGCTGCTGTTCCCGCTGGTGGCGCCCTGGCGGTCGACCGTGTTACATTCTCCGAGCTCGTCGAGGCTGAGGTTGCCGCCCGCCCCAATATCGAGGTCGTTCACGGCGAGGTCACCCAGATCCCCGAGGGCCACGTGGTCATTGCCGCGGGCCCGCTGTGTTCACCGGCGCTGAGCGAAGAGGTCATGAAGCTCGTCGGTGGCGACGCCCTTGCGTTCTTCGATGCCGCGGCGCCGATCGTCGATGCCTCCACGCTCGATATGGACGTGCTGTTTTCGCAGTCGCGCTACGAGGAGCAGGGGAGCGGCGACTATCTCAACGCTCCGCTCAACAAGGAGGAGTACGAGGCCTTTATCGAGGCGCTCACCACGGCCGACCGCGTGGTGCTCAAGGACTTTGAGGGCGGCGATCTGTTCCAGGCCTGCCAGCCTGCCGAGGAGGTTGCGCGCACCGGCAAGGACGCCATTCGCTTTGGCGCCATGAAGCCCGTCGGCCTCACCGACCCGCGTACCGGACGTCGCCCTTGGGCGGCGATTCAGCTGCGTGCCGAGAACAAGGAGAAGACCGCCTATAACCTGGTGGGCTTCCAGACCAACCTGACCTTTGGCGAGCAGAAGCGCGTCTTCCATATGGTGCCGGGCCTGGAGAACGCTGAGTTCTTCCGCTACGGTGTCATGCACCGCAATACCTTTGTCGACGCCCCGCACGTGCTCGATGGCACCTTTGCCGTGCCCGGTACCGGCGTGCGCCTGGCCGGTCAGATCACCGGCACCGAGGGGTACATGGAAGCCGTGGCGACCGGTCTGCTCGCGGCGCTCAACACCTATGCAGAGGCTATCGGCGCCGATTCCGTCGAGTTGCCCCGCGTGGGCGCCCTGGGTGCGCTCGTGGGCTATGCGACCGATCCTGCCACCGTGGGCTATCAGCCTATGCATGTCAACTTTGGCCTGGTGCCGCCACTCGAGGATGGCAAGCGCCGCAGCAAGCGCGACCGCTACCAGGCCTATGCGGACCGTGCGCTCGAGGCCCTTGATGCCTATCTGGCCACTCGCCCCGATTTGTTTGGAGGCGACCGGTCATAGCCTTTGACCTGTACGACACCGTCGACTCGTTTATCGCCTATATCTCACGTGTCGAGGGACTTTCTCCCAACACGGTGACGGCCTATGGCTCGAGGCTGGAGCGTTTTGCTGCCTGGTGCGAGCGTGAGGATATAGATGCTTTCGCTGCCGACGTGCGCACCATTCGTCGCTATCTTGCCGAACTTTCGCGTGAGCAGGTGGCTCCCCGAACGCTTGCGGCACACCTGTCTGCCATTCGCTCGCTCTATCGGTGGATGGCTGCCGAGGGGGTCGTGGAGGGCGATGTGGTCTCGGCAATTTCCTCGCCCAAGCTCCCGCGCGATCTACCCGGTGTGCTGACGACCCAACAGGTGGAGGCGCTGCTCAAGACGCCTGATACCTCAACACCCGCGGGACTGCGCGATGCGGCGATGCTCGAGTTGCTCTATGCCTCGGGTGCCCGCATCTCAGAGCTTGCGGCGCTCAATGTGGAATCCATCTCATGGTCCGAGCGCACGCTGCGCCTGTGGGGCAAGGGGAGCAAGGAGCGTATCGTCCCTCTGTATCGTCGTGCGCTCGATGTGACGCGTCTCTATATTGAAGAGGGGAGGCCGGAGTTGCTCGCTCGGGCAAAGCGCCGCGACCTCGCTACCGGGCCGCATCCGCTGCTTATATCGGCGCGCGGCAATCGCATGAGCGCCGCGATGCTCCGGCGGCGGTTCCATACGCTGGCGACGCTCGCCGGCATTCCGGCTGACATCGCCCCGCATGCGATGCGCCATACCTTTGCGACCGACTTGCTCGAGGGCGGTGCGGACCTGCGCTCGGTTCAAGAGCTGCTAGGTCATGCGAGCCTGTCCACGACGCAGATCTACACGCATCTCACACCCGATCGGCTTAAACGTGCCGTGGCTCAAGCCCATCCCCGCGGCGAATAGTGGCTGGGACGTCCCGCGCCGCACTCAGGTGTGTGGTTTTGATTGCGGGTTGGCAGGAAGAGGCATTCCTGCTATCATTCATCGGGTTGCTTCACGGCAACATGTTTTTATCACGCACGCGCGGCTACTTCATACCGTGGTGCCCGGGCTTTGGTAGCACATGTCCGGGTTGGTTTTGGAGGATGACCCCGCGCGGAGGCAAACCACAGGAGGTTTAACATGGCTACCAAGATTAATATCCGCACCCTGCTCGAGGCCGGCTGCCACTTCGGTCACCAGACCCGTCGCTGGAACCCCAAGATGAAGCCGTTCATCTTCGGTGAGCGCAACGGCATCTACATCCTCGACCTCAAGCAGACCATCCTCGACGCCGACCAGGCCTACACCTTCGTCAAGAACGTCGCCAAGGGTGGCAACGTGCTGTTCGTCGGCACCAAGAAGCAGGCTCAGGAGGCCGTCAAGAACGCTGCTGAGCGCGCCAACATGCCTTACATCAACCAGCGTTGGCTCGGCGGTATGCTGACCAACTTCGTCACCATCCGCTCCCGCATCAACCGCATGGAGGAGCTCGAGGCCATGGTCGAGGACGGCCGCATGGCTGTTCTGCCTAAGAAGGAGCAGGCTGTTCTCGGCAAGGAGCTCACCAAGCTCCAGACCAACCTCGGTGGCGCCCGCGACATGAAGGGTCTGCCCCAGGCTCTCTTCGTCATCGACACCAAGCGCGAGGAGAACGCCATCAAGGAGGCTCAGCGCCTGAACATCCCCGTCGTCGCTCTGATCGACACCAACTCCGATCCCGACGAGGTCGAGTACGGCATCCCCTGCAACGATGATGCTATCTCCGCTGTCACCCTTATGTGCGAGCTCATGGCTGACGCCTGCCTCGCTGGCTCTGGTAAGGAGCAGGTCTCCGAGGCCGAGATGGCCGCTGAGCCCAAGGCCGAGTAAATCAGTCTTAGTTAATTCTTTTTCATCTCTTTGAAAGGAACCACAATGGCCCAGATTACCGCCGCTATGGTCAAGCAGCTCCGCGAGATGACCGACTCCCCGATGATGGAGTGCAAGAAGGCTCTCGTCGAGGCTGACGGCGACATGGACGCCGCTGTCGACGTTCTGCGTAAGAACGGCCTTGCCAAGGCTGCCAAGAAGGCTGGCCGTGAGACCAACGAGGGCGCTGTCGCCGCGTTCGTCTCCGAGGATGGCAAGACCGGCGCTCTGCTCGAGCTCTCCTGCGAGACCGACTTCGTTGGCTCCAACGCCAAGTTCACCGGCTTTGCTTCCAAGGTCGCTGAGGTTGTCGCTACCACCGAGCCTGCTGACGTCGACGCTCTGCTCGAGAAGCCGATGGGCGAGGAGACCGTTTCCTCCGAGCTCACCGAGATGATTCACATCATGGGCGAGAACATGAAGATCTCCCGCTTCGCTGCCCGCAAGGCTGAGAACGGCGCGCTCGCTTCTTACATCCACATGGGTGGTAAGATCGGCGTCCTCGTCGAGTTCGCCTTCGAGAAGGCTGAGACCGCTCAGGCTGAATCCTTCAAGACCTTCGCTCACGACGTTGCCCTTCAGGTTGCCGCCGTCGCCCCGATCTGCGCTACCCGCGATCAGGTTCCGGCCGAGACCGTCGAGCACGAGAAGCAGATCTACATGGCTCAGGCTGCCGAGTCCGGTAAGCCCGAGGCTATCCAGGAGAAGATGGCTGTCGGCCGTCTGGAGAAGTTCTACAAGCAGTCCGTGCTCACCGAGCAGGAGTTCATCAAGGACAGCTCCCTCACCATCAAGAAGTACGCTGAGCAGGTCTCCAAGGAGCTCGGCGACACCATTACCGTCGTTGCCTTTGACCGTCTGGTCCGTGGCGAGTAAATAAGCTCTTGTAGCTGGTAATGAGCAGGCTGTGGGTTTTACTCACAGCCTGCTTTTTCATGGCTCTTCTTAGAGCCTTTGATAGAATGTTGAGAGTTCAATCTAAAGGAGGATCGCTTTGTCCGACATCCGATATAAACGCGTGCTTCTTAAGCTTTCCGGCGAAGCGCTGATGGGCGACGGCCAATATGGCATCGACCCCAAGGTTACCGATCATCTTGCCAAGCAGGTCAAGGAGCTGCTCGCCGTTGGCCATGAGGTCGGCGTCGTTGTCGGCGGCGGCAATATTTTCCGCGGCATGGCAGGTGCTGCCGGTGGCATGGAGCGTGCTCAGGCCGACTACATGGGCATGCTGGCAACCGTTATGAACGCGCTCGCCCTGCAGGATGCCTTCGAGCATAACGACGTTCCCTGCCGTGTGATGAGCGCTATCCAGATGAACGAGATCTGCGAGCCCTATATTCGCCGTCGCGCCATCAACCACCTTTCCAAGGGCAACGTCGTTATTTTTGCCGCCGGTTCGGGCAATCCGTACTTTACGACCGACACCGCCGCGGCTCTTCGTGCGTGCGAGATCGGCGCCGAGATTCTGATTAAAGCCACCAAGGTTGACGGCATCTACGATAAGGATCCCGTCAAGTGCGCTGATGCCGTCCGTTTTGACAAGATTACCTATCACGAGGTTCTCGTCCGCGGTCTGCAGGTTATGGATTCCACCGCTACGGCACTGTGCCAGGATAACCGTATGCCGATTTTGGTCCTCAACATCGATGGCGAGGACACCGTCAAGCGCGCGCTCGCGGGTGAGCCCGTCGGCACGCTCGTCTATCAGGAGGATTAAGCATGGCAGAGAACATCACCGCCCATATGGACAAGTCGCTCGAGTCCCTCAAGCATAACTTCTCCAAGGTCCGTACCGGCCGCGCCAATGCCAACATTCTGTCCGACATCACCGTCGATTATTACGGTGTTCCCACGCCGGTCACGCAGGTTGCCGCCGTCAAGACCCCCGAGGCCCACATGCTGCTCATCGAGCCGTGGGACAAGGCACTCATCAACGCTATCGTCAAGGCCATCGGCGCTTCCGATCTGGGTATTACCCCCAACTCCGATGGCACCGTCGTTCGTCTTCCGTTCCCGGCTCCCACTGAGGAGCGCCGTCGCGAGCTCGTCAAGGAGTGCCGCGAGTACGCCGAGCAGGCCAAGGTGTCTATCCGTAACATCCGTCGCGACTTCAACAACAAGCTTGAGCGCGATGAGGAGCTCACCGAGGACGATGTCCGTCGCGAGCAGGCCAAGGTCCAGAAGCACACCGATGAGTATGTCGCCAAGGTCGAGGAGCTTCTGAAGGAAAAAGAAGCCGAGGTCATGGAGATCTAAGGTGCAATACGACGAGCATAAACTGGTCGAGTACTTTGCCGACGCCCCTGCGGGCGTCGGTTTTTCCGACCTTGACCTCAATAACATTCCGCACCATATCTCGTGCATCATGGACGGCAATGGTCGTTGGGCCACATCGCGCGGTCTTGCACGCACCGAGGGCCACAAGGCGGGTATCGTCTCCCTTCGTGAGATTATTACCGCCTGCGTGCGTCTGGGCGTCGACGTGCTTTCGGCCTATGCGTTTTCTACCGAAAACTGGAACCGCCCGCAGCATGAGGTCAACGTCTTGATGCACCTGTTTGCCAAGACGTTTATCGACGAGCTGCCGCTTCTGAAGCGCGAAAATGTGCGCGTAGTCTTTTTGGGTGACATTTCCGCGCTGCCCAAGAAGACTCGCGACGTTTTTGAGCGCGGTCTTGCCGAGTGCGCCGATCACACCGGTATGACGCTGGCGCTTGCCGTCAACTACGGCGCGCGTGCCGAGATTACCCGCGCTGTCCGTCAGATCGCACTCGACGCTGCCGCCGGTAAGATCGATCCTGGCGCAATTGATGACGACATGGTGGCTTCCCACCTCTATACCGCCGGCCTTCCCGATCCTGAGCTTGTGATTCGCACCTCTGGTGAGCTGCGCCTTTCGAACTATCTGCTGTGGCAGGTGGCTTATTCCGAATTCTACGTCACCGATACCTATTGGCCCGACTTTGATCGTTGGGGCCTTGTCGACGCCATTTTGGCCTATCAGGGCCGTGACCGTAGGTTTGGTGGACTGAGCAAGACCGAGGAGGCTTAATCGTGTCCGATCGTCCCAAGGCATCTGCTCCCAAGACGCCTGCGCGCAAAGCTGCCACTGCGGGAACGCCTGCAGTGAAGAGCGGCACCGGTTCGTGGCTGGCGGGCTTTATTACCCGTGCCGCCGCCGGTATCGTCTACGCCGTTGTCTTTATCCTGTGCCTGGTTTTGGGTATCGTGCCCACGGCCATCTTTGTTTCCGTCATGAGCGGTCTGTGCTGCTATGAGTTTTTCCGTATGACAAGGCTCGATGGCAAGATGGCTAACGAGCGCATGGGTATCGCTGCCGCCGTGCTCTTTCCGCTGTCGGCGTTGGGCGATTCGATGCTGCTGAATGCCCTGCTTTTTGCCCTGATGCTCGCTGTGGGCATTTGGTATGTCTGGTCGCCGCGTACCCGTATATCCGATGTTGCCGTGACACTCATGGGTCCCATCTACACCGGTTTTATGCTGTCGGCTATCGTGCTGCTGCGCGATGCCGTGCCCGGTTTTGCCGGCGCCCTGCTTTCGGTGGGTGTTTGCGCGTCTCTCTGGGTCTCCGATTCGTTTGCCTATATCGTGGGTAGCCGTATCGGCAAACACAAGATGGTTCCCAAGATCTCTCCCAAAAAGAGCTGGGAGGGGTTTGTTGGCGGCATCCTGGGCTCGGTTTTGATTTGGCTCATCCTGTGGGCGACGCATTTCTTCAAGCTCAGCCTGCCCTATGCGCTGCTGTGCGGCGTGGTCGTGTCCATTCTGGGCGTTATCGGCGACCTTATCGAGTCGCGCATCAAGCGCGGTGTGGGCGTCAAAGATTCCGGCAACCTTATCCCGGGCCACGGCGGCATGCTCGATCGTAGCGATTCGCTTATCTTCGGCTGCATCACCGCGCAGCTGATGCTGATGATCGGAGGCGTGCTGTAATGTCATTCCAGACGACGTATGGCCCCGATGGACGCCTCCGTGTTGCCATCCTGGGTTGTACGGGCTCCATCGGCACCCAGGCGCTCGATGTGTGCCGCCAGCATGCCGATCGCCTGCAGGTGACGGCGCTGTCCGTTAA
>DXLT01000042.1:0-8180 GCA_019414555.1 Collinsella sp. | reverse complement strand
ATCTGGCCTTATTAGTCCAAAATTGCTGCTACCAAATCGGTAACAGTACTCATATTTGATGTTTTTTGACCAGCAGGTCTCCCTGCCTTAGCAAATCTAAGGCAAAACGGGCTCCAGACCGCTGAATCATGCCGCATAGGACACGCCCACAGTCCGGAACCCGGTCCAAATTGAGTTATTGCGCCGCGTTAGCCCAAGACATCCGACAGGATCTCGATCAGACTGTCCACGTCGGCTTCCTCGCAGACGAGCGGCGGCAGGAAACGCAGCGTATGCGCACCTGTAGCGTTGATCACGGCACCGGCGGCCAGCGCGCGGGCAACAACATCATGCGCGTCGCCCGCGGCATCATCCAAATCGCAGCCGAGCATCAGGCCACGGCCACGAACCTCTACCACATGCGGAAGCTTAGCCAGCGCCTGCTCCATATAGACACCCACCTTGGCAGCATGCTCGGCATAATCGCCACGCACAAGCGCGGAGAGCGTCGCGGCACACGCCGCGATGGCCAAGCAGCTACCGCCAAAAGTCGAGCCGTGGTCGCCCGGCTTAAACACGTCGGCAATCTCCTTCTTTGCCACGACGGCACCCATGGGCACGCCATCAGCAATGCCCTTGGCAAGGCTCATGATGTCGGGCTCCACGCCATAGGTCTGGAACGCAAACGGCTTACCCGTGCGGAAGATACCGCACTGGACCTCGTCGGCGATAAGCACGGCACCCACCTCGTGCGCCAAGTCGCGCGCCGTAGCCAAAAACTCCTCGGTCATGGGATGCACGCCGCTCTCACCCTGGATCGGCTCGAGCATCACGGCACAAATCTCGCTCCCCAGCTGCTTAAAGATCGCACGCAGCTCGTCCACATCGTTGGGCGTGCAGGCCACAAAGCCACCCGGCAGCGGGCGGAAGCTGTCCTGCAGCCGATCCTGCATGGTAGCGGCAATGGTCTCGAGCGTACGGCCGTGGAAGCCGCCGCGCATGCACACGATGGTGTTGCCGCCATTACCGGCACGCTTGGCGTACAGGCGCGCGAGCTTCATCGAGCCCTCGTTGGCCTCGGCGCCAGAGTTGGCAAAGAAGGTCTCCCAAACCTGCTCATCCGCAGCCGGGGCACCAAGAGCAGCTGCCGTGGTCTCATCGCCGGCGACAATGGCATCGGCAAGCACGCGCGCACCATCTACGTCGTCGTTAGCAAGCTTGGACAGCAGCGCCGCGACCTGTCCGCGCTGCTCAATGTAGAAGTAATTGGAGACATGCATGAGCTTTTTGGTCTGTGCCTCGAGCGCCGAGAGCACAGCCGGGTCGCCATGACCTAGGCTGCACACGCCGATGCCGGCAAGAAAGTCGAGGTACTCACGGCCATCGTCGCCGGTGAGCTTCATGCCGTGACCCTCGACAAACTCGACCGGAGAGCGGCCAAAGGTATGCATAACGTAATGGGATTCAAGCGATTGCTGAGCTGCAAGTGACATGGGATGCCTTTCGTTGGGCGCCAGACGGCGCGGGGCTATGGGTGCAGGAATGGGGCGGCTGCGGGTCAGCTAGACCGTCTGAAGCTTCTCGACCTCGTCAAGGTTTTCGGTCAGACGCGCAGCAAACGTCGAAAGCGGATGCGGATGCGTATCGAACTCGTAAGCCGTCTCGGTGGAATGGATCACGGTGCCGACGCCGGCATCGGTCAGCAGCTCCAGGAGCAGCGAATGCGGCGTGGTACCGTTAATGATGTGGGCACGAAATACGCCGCCGGTAAGCGCATCGACGGCCGCACGCAGCTTAGGAATCATGCCCTTATCGACCTCGCCGCCGTAGAGCATTTCGTTGACCTCGTCGAGCGTTAGGTTGGAGATAAGCGAGTCCTTGTCGCTAAAGTCCTTGTACAGGCCATCGACGTCGGTCAAAAAGATTGCCTTATGCGCGTGGAGCGCCGCGGCAACGGCACCGGCGGCGGTATCGGCGTTGATGTTGAAGAAACCGCCGTCCTCCCCCGCCGCGACGGTAGCGATGACGGGGATATACTCGCTATCGAGTAAGCGCTCGATATAGTCGGTGTTGACGTGCGTCACTTTGCCCACGCGACCGAGCTCGGGGTCGAGCGGCTCGGCGATGAGCGTGCCGGCATCGCTGCCCGACACGCCCACGGCCAGGTTGCCGTGGTGGTTGATGGCAGCAACCAGCTCCTGGTTAACCTTGCCGCCCAGCACCTCGCGCACGATATCCATAGTCGCCGGCGTGGTCACGCGCTGGCCGTTCTTAAACTCGACGGGAATATCGTAATGGCTCAGCGCCTCGTTGATAGCCTTGCCGCCGCCGTGCACGATGACGGGGCGCATACCGATGATCTTGAGCAAAACGATGTCGCTCATCACGTCGCGGCGCAGTTGCTCATCAACCATGGCGGCTCCGCCATATTTGATAACAACCGTCTTGCCGGTCAGGTTCTTAATCCACGGCAGCGCTTCGAACAGCAGCTGCGCGGTTGCTTCGTTGGATTCGCTCGAACGACAATCGCGTGCGAATTTCATAATCGGCCTCGTCTTTCGTATCGTTATCGCGCCGTGCTCCGCTATCCGCAATCGCGGCAAGATGCGCAGCGTGCCTGGAATCTAGGAACGGTAGTCGCCGTTGATGGAGATGTACTCATGCGTGAGGTCGCAGGTCCACACGGTCGTTGCCGCGTCGCCTGCGCCCAGGTCGGCCGAGATCACGATCTCGGGCGCCTCGAAACGTCGTAGAGCCTCGTCCTCGTCAAAGGGAACAGTCAGACCGTCGCGACAGACAGGCATGCCCATCATGTCGATGGAAACGTCTTCCTGATTAAACTTAACGCCGCACTTGCCAAGCGCCATAGCAACGCGACCCCAGTTGCAGTCGTGGCCGGCGATGCAGGTCTTAACGAGCGGCGAGTTGGCAACGGCACGGGCGGCGATATCGGCCTCCTCGTCGTTCACGGCGCCGGTAACGTTGACCGTAACAAGCTTGGATGCGCCCTCACCATCGGCGGCGATATTGCGCGCCAGGCTCTCGCACACCTCGTGCACGGCAAATGCCAACTCGTCGAAGGCATCGGAGCCCTCGACGATAGGCTCGGCATCTGCGGCAGCGGCGCCGGAGGCAAGCATGATGCAGGTGTCGTTGGTCGAGGTGTCGGAATCGACCGTTACCTTGTTAAAGGTCTGCTTGACGGTCGAGAGCAGCAGGGCATGAAGTGCCGCAGGCTCGACGGGGGCATCGGTGGTGATAACCGCGATCATGGTGGCCATGTTGGGCATGATCATGCCCGAGCCCTTGCACATTCCGCCCACCGTATAGACATTGCCCGCATGACCCGCAGCCTCACTGACGTAGGTCACGGCATACTCCTTGGAGTGCGTGTCGGTCGTCATGATGGCGCGAGCGGCATCGGCGCCACCGTGGGCGGAGAGCGCCTCGTAGGCAGCAGGAATGGCGGTCTCAAACGTGTCGATCGGCAGAATCTGGCCAATCACACCCGTGGAGGCAACCAGAATCTGTTGAAGCTCGCAGCCGATGACCTGCGATGCGATGCTGCACGTCTCGCGCGCGCACGCAAGGCCGGTCTCACCCGTGGCGGCGTTGGCATTGCCAGAGTTGACCGAAACGCCGGCGATGATTCCGTAGCCCTTGTCGGCACCGCCCAGGTTGGCACGGCTCACCTGCACGGGCGCCGCGCAAAAGCGATTGGTGGTAAACACTCCAGCGCCGGGACAGGGTTTATCGGGCACGACGAGCGCGTAATCCAGACGCTCGGGGTTCTTGCGGAACCCAGCGTGGATGCCTGCAGCCTTAAAACCAGCCGCAGCCGTAACGCCACCCTCGACGGCGCGAATCTTGATATCAATCAGGTCGGTATTCATCGTCCCTACGACTCCTTATATCAAATAAAAAACGGACATCGGTTGGTGCGCCATGCCAGTCGTGATCATGAGACCAGCTTAAGAGTGGCGCCCCACTCGATGCCCGACTACCAAATCGTTAACAATCGAATGTGCTACACCGGGCACGCCACTGTGGGCAAGCCTCGTCGCTCGTCAAAGCCAAAGACGATATTGGCGCACTGGACTGCTTGGCCCGCAGCGCCCTTGCACAGATTGTCGATGGCGCCCGTCGCCACCAGCACGCCCGCGCGCTTGTTGAGCGCGAGGCCAATCTGGGCGGAGTTGGTGCCGACGACCGAAGCCGTCTTGGGCTGCTGGCCGGCATCGAGTACGCGCACGAAGGTGCGACCAGCGTAGAACTGCTTGTAATAGTCGGCAACGTCCTCAAGGGTCAAGGTATCGATAGCCTGCGGCGTAAGCGGCATCGTCACCGTGGAGAGCAGGCCGCGCTTGAGCGGTGCCAGATGCGGGGTAAAGACGACGCGATCGGTAAAGCCAAGGATTTGCTCAATCTCGGGCGTGTGGCGATGTTTACCCACGCCATAGGCTTCCAGGTTCTCGTCCGCGCTGCAAAAGTGGGTGCGGGCGTTGCAGGACTTACCGGCACCCGTCACGCCGCTAATGGCATCGACGATTACGGGGCCGTTCTCGGCAACCCAGCCGGCGCGCACGGCGGGAGCGGCAGCAAGGCTCGTTGCGGTGGGATAGCAACCGGCGCAGGCGATCAGCACGGGTTTGCCGTCGGCATGGTCGGATGCGGCGATCTCCAAGTCCTGGCAGAACAGCTCGGGCAGGCCAAAGGCACGGGTCTTGAGCAACTCGGGGCTCGTGTGCTCGGCGGCATACCATGTCTCAAAGACAGACGCGTCGCTCAGACGGTAATCGGCCGAAAGATCAAAGCAGGAGACGCCCGATGCAAGCAGCGCGGGCACCTGTGCCATGGCAGCCGTGTGCGGCACGGCAAGAAAAACCGCATCGCAGCTCTTGAGCTCGGGGGCGTCATGCGTGGTGAAAACCAGATCGCTCACGCCAGCAAAGCTCGGATACACCGTGGACAGCGGCTGGCCGGCATCGGCGTTGGACGTAATGGCAACAAGTTCAAACTCGGGATGGCCGATCACGAGGCGAATGAGCTCGGCTCCGGCATATCCAGCCGCGCCGACGATTCCAACCTTCAAAGACATATCAGACTCCTTGTCTGCGATTTATGCACCGATGCGCATTTCGCAGCGGTCGTTATGAAGTGGGTTGAAACTTTAGCACCAAAAGATGCATGAACACGTAAATGGCTTGCATATTCATGCATTGAAACATTCCCGACACATTCGCTTGAAGGAATTGACAAATGGAGCGGGCCCCGTATTGACCGGCGCTCCTAACGGCGTCGGGCAATACGGGGCCCGCCCTTGCGAAAACCAAGTTGTTAGGATGAGCCAGCTGGCTAGAGCTCGACCGGCACCCATTCGTCGTGATTGCAGATAAAAGCCTCGGGATCCTCGACGCTAAAGAAGACGAGCGTGGGGTCGTTAGGCCCCTCATAGTGCTCGCCCAGGCGCTCTAGATGCTTCCACCCGGCTTCGCGCATTTCGTCTAAAGCCCGGTCATCCAAGCCGGCACGCCCGCGCAAGATGAGCCAGCCATGGCCCGGCCACCAACTCGTGGCCTCAAAGCGCTGGTTTTGCAGCAGCTCCTGCCACACATCTTTGGTGCGCGCCGTTACAAACCACAGCTTGCCGTCCTGGATCTGCGCAAACGAAAACGGACGCACATGCGGCTGTCCGTCAACGCTCGTCGCCAAATACCATGCCGGCACTGACGTCAGATACTCCAAAACCGTATTCAATCCGTCCATGTGTCCTCCTGGCACTAGCTAATTCAGAACGGGTAGTTAATTTGAGACGCGCTAGAGCTCCAGGCGCTCCTCGCTGCCGTCGATATCACAGAAGCGCGCGGCAATGTTGCGGACCGAAAAGAAAGCAAGGCGGCCGTCGTTGGCACTCTCGTGTTCCTCGCCAATGCCCACCATGTGCTTAAAACCCGCTTGACGCACCTTGTCGCTCGCAACTGCGTCGTCCTCAAGTGCGGCTTCGCCGGTCAATACGATCCAACATTCCCCCGGCTTCCAGCCCGAGAGCTCAAACTTGGGATTCGCGCTCAGCTCCGCCCACACATCTTTGTCGCGCGACGTACAAAACCACAGTTTACCGTCATCGACCATGGCAAACGAAAACGGCCTCACGCGAGGCTGATGCCCGTCGGCTACATCGGTCGTGGCCAGATACCACGCCGGAATGCGCCTGAGATACGAACAGGCGCGCTCAAGCTGAGCCGTGCGGTCGTTGTCGGTCATAGGGACCCCTTTCTTGCGCTCGAATCGCGCCTAAACAAGTTGAAGGTTGATGACGATGACGCAGATGAGCAGCAACGCCGTCACCACCGCCGCCAACGCATCGCCGCGGCCAAACGTAAGTGCATGCAGACGCGTGCGTCCCTGTTCGCCGTGATAGCAACGCGCATCCATGGCGGCCGAAAGCGTCTCGGCATGACGGAACACGCCCGTGAACAGCGGAATGGCCACACTGCCGAGCATACGCACGCCGCCGAGCGGGCCTCCCGTCACGCGCGCACCGCGGCTCGCCTGCGCATCGGCCGTCTGCTTCATCTCGGTAGCGAACTGCGGCATAAAGCGCAACGCGATACCCATGATCATGCCGAGCTCATGCGCCGGAAGCCCCACGCGCGCAAACGGTGCGAGCAGACGCTCAAAGCCCGCAGTGAGGTCGAGCGTGGGGGTGGTGAGCGTAATGGCGCTCATGCCGGCCATCATCAGGGTCAGGCGGCACGCCATAAACGCCGCAGAACGCAGCGAGCCCTCGCTTATCTGCAGAAAGCCGAGCTGCCACAGGATGCGCCCACTCTGATCGGTAAACAAGTTGAGCACCGCGACCACGACGACGATTGCCAACAGCGGCGCCATCGATGATAGGACCCGGCGCAACGGCACCCGGGACACGGTATAGAGCAGGACAACGAAAATTGCGACCGAGGCCAGTCCGCGGAAGCTGCTGACCGTGAGCGTCGTGATCAGAAACACAAAGCCCAAGAGCAACTTGGTTCGCGGGTCCAGGCGGTGGATTGCACTATCGCCGGGATAGTAACTGCCAAACGAAAACGCCTCCATCAGCAGCCCTCCTCTCGCGAGACCGTCTTGGATTTAGCAATGTCCGCGACGTTAGAAGGACCGTCCGAGCGACCGATCAGCAAATCTACCAACTCGTCGGCCAACGACTCAACCGTATAGAGCCCGCCGCGACGCAGCGGCACGCCCGCTTCCGCGAGCGCCAACGCCATGCGCTGAGCAGCAGGTACGCCCAAGCCGATCGACTTGAGCTCATCGGCATGCGCAAACACCTGCACGGGGGTTCCCTCGGCAAACACCGCACCTTCGTTCATTACGACGATACGGTCGCAGCAATTGGCCAGGTCATCCATGCTGTGCGAAACCATGACAACGGTCAGGCCCTCGCGATGGAGTCGATCGATGAGCCCTAGGAAATCCCTGCGCGCAGCCGGATCGAGCCCCGCCATGGGTTCATCGAGCACCAGAACTTCAGGCTCCATGGCGAGCACGCCGGCGAATGCCACGCGCCGTTGCTGACCGCCCGAAAGCTCAAAGGGACTCTTGTCGCCGACCGTGGAAAGGTCGAGGCCCACGCGCGAGAGCGATGACTCGACACGACGGTTGACTTCATCTTGCGGCAAGCCAAGGTTATGCGGACCAAACGCCACGTCCTGCGCCACGGTTTCGGCAAACAGCTGACGCTCAGGATATTGAAACACCACGCCGACCTTGGCCTTAACCGCGGCGGCGTCTTTCTTGTTTGACAGATCGAGCCCCAGCGCGCGAACGGATCCCTCCTGGGGGCGAATCAAACCGTTGAGATGCTGGACCAGCGTCGACTTACCCGAACCGGTATGACCTGCCAAGCCCAGGAACTCGCCGCGACGCACCGTCAGCGATACATCGCGCAGCGCCCACGGGCTGCTTGGGTCGTTTCCCCAGAGAGCCTGTTTGCTCGATTTGCCCGCAGTGGCCGAGCGCTTATGCCAGCGGCGGCGCTCGCGCGGACTGAGCGAATAACTGTACGAAACATGGGATAGTTCGATGGCGGGCTCCGACGCGTTGCCCTCGTTGTCTACCGGAACAGTGCCGTCAGCGATTTCCAACTGGGATACGGAAGACTGCCCCGCGATGCCTGCTCCACTTCGCTCGGCATAAGCCTGCAC
>DXLT01000041.1:4983-8183 GCA_019414555.1 Collinsella sp. | reverse complement strand
CACCATTTCGATCCTGCGTGGCCTCAAGGAGAAGTACGAGATCTTCCACGGTGTGCATATCACCGATAGCGCGCTCGTGGCAGCTGCCGACCTCTCCGATCGCTATATCGCCGACCGCTTCCTGCCCGACAAGGCCATCGACCTGGTCGATGAGGCGGCAAGCCGCCTGCGCATGGAGCTCGACAGCATGCCGGTCGAGATTGACGCCACCACGCGTCAGCTCACCCAGCTGCAGATCGAGGAGCAGGCGCTCATGAAGGAGACCGACGATGCCTCCAAGGAGCGTCTGGAGGCCCTGCGTCAGGAGATCGCCGAGGTCCAGGAAAAACTCAACGTGCAAAAGGCTGGCTGGCTCAACCAGAAGAACGCCATCGACCACGTGCAAGAGCTCAAGGGACAGCTCGACGAGGCCAGGAGCGAAGAGGAGCGCGCGACGCGCAATGGTGATCTGGGCCGTGCGTCCGAGCTGCGCTACTCCGTGATTCCGGGCCTGCAACAGCAGATTCAGGATTCCGAGGCTGCGCTCGAGGCGCAAAAGCAGCAGGACGGCGAGGGCCTCAACGAACAGGTGACCTCCGATGAGATCGCCGAGGTCGTGAGTGCCTGGACCGGCGTGCCCGTGTCCAAGATGATGCAGGGCGAGCTCGACAAGCTGAAGGGCTTGGAGGGTGAGCTGCATAAGCGCGTCATCGGCCAGGACGAGGCCGTCTCCGCCGTCGCCGCGGCCGTGCGCCGCAGCCGTGCGGGTCTCTCCGATCCGGACAAGCCCATCGGCAGCTTCTTCTTCCTGGGCCCCACCGGCGTGGGCAAGACCGAGCTCGCCAAGGCGCTTGCCGAGTGCCTGTTCGACGACGAGCGCGCGCTCGTGCGTATCGACATGTCCGAGTACATGGAGAAGTTCAGCGTCCAGCGTCTGATCGGTGCGCCCCCGGGATACGTGGGTTACGACGAGGGCGGCCAGCTCACCGAGGCCGTGCGCCGTCGCCCCTACTCCGTGATCTTGCTCGACGAGATGGAGAAGGCCCATCCAGATGTCTTCAACGTGCTGTTGCAGGTGCTTGACGACGGCCGTCTGACCGACGGTCAGGGTCGCCAGGTGTCCTTCAAGAACACGATTATCATCATGACGTCTAACGTGGGCTCCAAGGCTATCGCCGAGCTTTCGGGCAAGGACGAGGAGGAGATGCGCCATCAGGTCGACGCGGCCATGGCTCAGACCTTCCGCCCCGAGTTCCTCAACCGTATCGACGATATCGTGGTGTTCCATCCGCTCGGCATGGCGCAGATCGAGAAGATCGTCGACATCCAGCTCGCCGACGTCCGCGCGCGTCTGGCCAAGGAGCGCATGACGCTTGCCATCACCCCGGCGGCCAAGCAGATGCTCGCCGTGGGCGGCCTGGACCCGGTCTTTGGCGCCCGTCCGCTCAAGCGTCTGGTTCAGCGCGAGGTCGTGGATGCCATCGCCGCCGCTATCATCGACGGCACGGTGCGCGAGGGCGATCAGGTGACGGTCGATGCCGACAAGGACGGCGGCTTTACCGTCGTGTGCGACAACACGCCGGCGGCCACCTACGAGGTCCCCGACGCCGAGTAGGTTTTGGGCCATGCCTTAAAATCTACCAGCCGTCTCTAAACGCCAAGGGCGGCGGATCCAATTGGGTCCGCCGCCCTTTTTCGTGCGACAATCGATGATGTTGAGCATGAGCACATGGCAAGGAGATATGCAGATGAAAGACGAGAACAAGACGCACGCACCGGTTGCTGAGGCAGCGCCCGCCGCGCCGGTCGCACCGAAGGCTTCTCCCAAACCGGCGCCCAAGCCGCGCGACCCCTACATCCGTGCCGAGAACGAGGACGATGACGGCTACGATCCCTACAGCGATCGCCGCCCCGAGCGCGAGCCGCTGTTCGAAGCCGACCCCTGGCGCTAGTTGCATCAAGTAGCTAATTTGGCGATGATTTCCTGGGACGGGGTAGTCAAAAAAGTCCCGTCCCAAATCGACTGTCCAGGGAGTCGCATTCGAGCTTGGTTGCCCTCTCAGCCACTCGGCATCCTTCGAGCAGTAATAGTGAAAAAACTTGCTTAAGTGTTAATCAAGTCAGACATAATCTTGATCTCTAATTAATCAAGAATCGCTATAATTTTGATTAGCTAGAGAGCAAGATTGGAGAATCATGGCATTCAACGACTTGATCGCCCAGAAAATAAAGGACTTTGAACAGCAGGGGGTTCCGCAGGTCTTTGAGCGAGACCTTGATCTAGGAAACCCACAGGAGCCAAAGCGCGACAACATCGTAAATGTGATTGTGGGGGCCCGCCGTTGTGGAAAGACGTATCGCCTGTATCAGGAGATGCGGCGGCTTCAGAGCCGGGGCGTCGAGCTTGACCGGATGCTTTACTTCAATTTTGAGGATGAGCGCTTGCGCCCGTATGAGCCATCGCTGCTGGCGGACGTGCTCGACACGTTCTATGCGCTGTATCCTGTTGCTCGAACCGAGGGCGCTTACATTTTCTTTGACGAGATCCAGGAAATTCCCGAATGGGGTGCGTTTCTGCGGCGTGTAGTCGATACGGAGAAAGCGACCGTCTATGTGACGGGATCTTCTTCTAAGATGCTGTCCTCAGAACTTAAGAGCGAGTTCAGGGGTCGTTCTCTTGTGCGAGAGCTTTTTCCGTTGAGTTTTTCGGAATACGTTCGATATAAGACGGGGAGCGTTCTCGAGTCAGATGCGACCTTTTCCCCGAGCGATGCAGCGCTGCTTCGACATCATCTGATCGGGTATCTTGAACGAGGGGGATTCATCGCGACACTTGAGCAGACGCCTGCAGACGCGATTCAGCTGCTACAGGAATATGCTTCGCGAACGGTCGCCATGGACGTCGTTGAACGTTACGACGTCAAGAACCCTCGCCTGGCATCGCTGTTCTTGACGCGGTGTATGGCATCTTCGGGACGAGAGCTGTCAGTGAACAAAGTGTACAACGAGTTCAAGAGCAGACAGATACCCGTCAGTCGTAATTCGCTCAGCGACTTACTTGAGTATTATGAGGACGCCTACCTGTTATTTTCTGTGCCGGAGTTCACGCGTTCACTGGCAAATAACATGCGGTCTGCGTCTAAGGTCTACGCTGTCGACCCTGCGATGTTTGGAGCATTCTCTCCCGCATCGGCATTGGACCAGGGCCAGAGGCTCGAGAC
>DXLT01000041.1:0-4883 GCA_019414555.1 Collinsella sp. | reverse complement strand
CGTTCTTGATCTGGCTATAGGTGTAGCGGTTACCGGTCGTGAGCTCGACAAGCTCAATGGCCGTGTCCATGGGGTAGGTTGACACGGGATTCTGCGTCCGTCCGTTGATGGTCTGGGGCACCACGTACGGATAGACGGGGCCGCTGGCGTAGACGGTATAACCGTTGCCTAGATTGGCCGCACCCAAAACCGTATCGCCCTCATCGGGCGTAAAGCTCTCGCCCTCGCGCACCGCGACGAGCGTCACAATCGGCGTATCGCTGTCGCCGGCAAGATAGATACATAGCGTGCTGCCATTTTGCCAAGTCTCGACCTTGCCGTACCATTCGACGGGGATATCGAGCTGGTAGAGGTCGGTTGCCTTGTGGCGAGCGTCAGCATCGCGGGCTGCCTGTGCCTTTTGCGCGCTCACGGCATTGACGGCGGCGTCGCGCCGCGCGGTTGCCGCCTGCTGGAGCACCTTGGCGGTGGCGGCGGAGCTCGCGCCTCCCTCCTCGGCATATTTGGCGGCGGCATCGATCTGGTCGTCGGTTACCGTGTCGGCCGAAGGCACCTTGAGCTTAAAGGCGGCCTGGCTGCTTAGGTCCTGTCCGTCGCTCTTGATCGTGACCTGCGCCTTGGTGGTCGGCACGGTATAGACGGTGCCGTCGGACGCGATGGGGGAGGCAGCGATGGAGAGCGTGTAGTCACCGGGTAGCAGTTTGATGCCACGGCCGTGCTCGTCAACATAGAGTGTTTCGCTCACGGAGGATCCGTCAGAATCCTGGCCACTCACTTGTACGGGAATCTTGGAGCCGGCGGAACAGTCGAGGCCCGCGGCATGCACGCCAATCTGCACCGACATCATCGTGTGGGCATTGGCGGCGACAGCGGCAGCCTGCTCTTGCTGATATCCGTTCCAGGCAGCATAGCCTGCACCGCCGGCGACGAGCGCGACGGCCACGACACCGGCGACCATCAGATTGCGGCGCTTGGGCGACATCTTGCGATGGCGGACCTCGGCTTCGTGTGCCGAGGGAACGGACGGCAGGGGAATATCGCCCATGGCGATGGTCTCATCCACGGCTGGTGCGGAACCCAGGCCAGGAAGCTCGCGAGTCAGCGAATCTTCGGCCGGTAAGCTGTCGAGCAAGACGGTTTCCTCGCCCGTGTCGGATTCGGGCTGGTCGTCGGCCTCGCTATCGTCCTCTTCGGCTTCGTCAGGAGCGTCTTTGGCGTCGCCGCCTTCGTCCTCAGTGTCTTCGTGCACCTCGTCTTGCGCGTCGACGACCGAATCGCTAAACGAGAGCTCGTCTAGCGCGATCCGGTCAAGGCTCTCCAGGGCTTCGGCACATGCTTCCGCATCCTGGGCCGCATCCTCGCGGCCATACGTCTCATCGCTCATATATCCCCCAATGCAATATCGGCTCAACACTGTACCCAAAAATGGAGCCATATAAAGCGCATACGAAATATAAGATCCGATTTAACCTGAGCGCATCGTTCGGCCGCATCCTCGCGGCAGCAAAAGGCCCCCGGAACGCGGACGAATCACATTCCGGGGGCTCTGCAATGCGTTGAGTTGCGCGGAGCCGGCTATGCTGCTTCACATTCAAGCGGCGTTTGCGCCGGGCATGTTACTCGGCGTGCGCGTAATCAACCTTGGCGCGGCGAGCGGTAGCCTTCTCCCAATCGCTGGTGCCCTCAAAGACGTCCTGCTTGTAGGGATTGCGGCCGAGCTTCTTGGCACGGTAGACGATGTAGATGATCGCGGCGACGTTGGCGACCAGCGCGGCGATCGAGACCGCGGTAGCGGCGCCGGGGTCGAGCGTGGAGTGGGTCACAAAGATGGACTCCTCCTGGAAGAACGGGAACACCTGGGCAAACATGCACCAAATGGCCAGCGTAAAGGCGCGGTTCTGAATCCAGCCGCCCTTGTTCCAGATAAAGGCGGCGACGGTGGGCGCCAGCAGCAGCGCAAAGCCGCAGAACCAGGAGTGGGTGGGCAGGCAGTTGTAGGTGTAGCAGAAGTTCCAGATATCGTAGGCGATGATGTAGACCCAGGTCATATCGGGCCACAGCATGTCGGTCTGATCCTCGGAGGCGTAGACGCTCCACCAACCGGTCATGCAGAAGATGTTGATGATACCGGCGATGCCGTTGAACACGTTGTTCCAGCCGGCCAGCTGCGTGGCACCTTCGGAGGTGACCCAGGTGGACTGGCCCAGGACAAAGAAGTGATAGGCGCTCTCAAAGTCGGACACGACGGCGATCATGATGTTGATGGCGACGATCACAAACGGCCATGCGCGGAACCAATGCGCCTTGCCGATCTTGCCCCACTGGTACTTAATGGCAATGAAGCCCCAGCAACCGGCCAGCGCCGCGTATACCTTGGCGTAGTGGAACCAGCTGTTCTGGTACACATGGGTGGGGTTGGTGAGCGCCCACTCGGCGCCTTGTGAGACGCCCACGGCGATGGCGACGCAGTAGATGGTCATGGCCAGCGGAGCCACGCCAAAGATGATGGCCGCGCCCAGCTTGGTGCGGCGGCCGACCTCGTTGAGCACGATCAGGCCAATAAAGACCATGGCCCAGCCAGCCCAGTGGATAAGGGTATCGCTACCCCAAACGTCGAACAGCATGCTGCTCTCCATTCACACGCCCGCGGCCCCTCTTCTGATCGCGGGCAGTTTGGCCAAATGTCGTCAGTCCTGGGGCTTGCGCTCCGGATACTTGGCGGTATAGCCCTCGATGTGGAGTGTCGAGGCGATGATTTCCTTGACCGTCTCGTCGGGCACATCGGGGTGTGTGCGGATATACATCAACAACCCCATGATGAGGGTGTAGAACGTCTCGTAGACATGGTCGATGCGTAGCTCATGATGGGCGACAAAATCCACCACGGTGGTGTCGCAGATATACTGCGCCACGCGCTGGACCACGTTGTGCAAAAAGCCGCCGTAGAGCGCACCGCTGCTCGAGGTGAGCGTGCTCGGCAGCTCGTGGCCGCTCACGACCAGACGCTTAAAGAGCGGGGCGACGGTGTCGAGCGCGCCTTCGATATCACCGACGGTGCGGCCGGCGTTCCACTGCTCGAGCTCGGAGATAAAACCGTCGATTGCCTCGTCCATGACAGCGGTGACGGCGGCGTCCATATCGGCAAAGTAGTGGTAGAACAATGAGCGCGTGCAGCCGGCTCGCTTGGTCACGGCCGAGACAGATAGATGCGACACGCCCAGCTCGGAGCTTACGGTGCGCACGGCATCGAGGATCTCGCGACGGCGTTCGTCGCCTGTCAGGCGCTTTGCCGCGCTGTCGGGCGCGGGGACGGCGTCGGCCACAGAGATGTTCACCGTGTTATCGCCCATGCGCTTGCTGCCTTTCATCCTCTTTTGCCTGACCGTTCGCCTAACAGTCTTGAATATTGTTGACGGTTCGTCAATACTATTTTTGACACAATGTCAACAATGGCGGGTGAACGGCATGGGGCATGCCCGACCTGCAAAAAAAGAGGGGCGCTGCGGCCTCGTCGGGCTGCGGCAAGAGAAGGGACAACCATGATTCTCAACGGACCGGGAATTAGCTACACCGAGCCTGACATCGGTTCGGAGTTCGTGCCGCCGCTGCCTGAGCATCCGCGCGAGAAGATCGTCAAGCTCTGCGAGCACTGCACCAATCGTCTGCTGCATCGCGACGAGCTGCTGGGCTACGAGTACTGGTCGTTTGCCGAGGCCGCGACCGACGAGCAGGCCGAGGTGCTCTGCAAGATGAAGATGCGCCGTCCCTACACGCTGCCCGAGATGGTCAAGCTCACCGGCATGCCCGAGGCCCAGATCGAGAAGATGCTCGACGATATGAGCTACACGGGTCTGCTCGAGTACAACTGGGAAAACCCCGAGCGCGCCAAGCAGTGGGTGCTGCCCATGTTGGTACCGGGTTCCGCCGAGTTCCTCAACATGCGCGTGAGCCAGCTCGAGGAGCATCCGGTCTATGCCAAGTTCTTTGAGCAGGCGTCCAAGGGGCCGCTGTCCAAGGCCACGCCGATGGTGCCGCCCGGAGGCGCCGGCATCGGCATGCATGTCATTCCGGTCGAGAAGGCCATTGATGCCACGAGCACCTCGGTGCCGATCGAGCATATCGAGCATTGGCTCGACAAATACGAGGGCAAGTATGCCGCCAGTACCTGCAGCTGCCGCGCGAGCCGTCGCGTGATGGGCGAGGGCTGCGCCGACGACCCCGCCGACTGGTGCATCGCCGTGGGCGATATGGCCGACTACGTGGTCGAGACCGACCGCGGCCACTATGTGACGCGCGAGGAGGTCTACGACATTTTGCGCCAGGCCGAGGACAACGGCTTTGTGCACCAGATCACCAATATCGACGGCGAGAACAAGATTTTTGCCATCTGCAACTGCAACGTCAACGTGTGCTATGCCCTGCGCACCTCGCAGCTGTTCAACACGCCCAACCTGTCGCGCTCGGCCTATGTCGCCAAGGTCGAGAAGGACAAGTGCGTGGCCTGCGGTCGCTGCGTCGAGGTGTGCCCGGCCGGCGCCGCCAAGCTCGGCCAGAAGCTCTGCAGCAAAAAGGCCGGCGGACAGGTGCCCGAGTATCCGCGCCAGGAGCTGCCCGATGCCACCAAGTGGGACCACACCAAGTGGTCGCCCAACTACCGCAACGATAACCGTATCGAGACGCACGAGTCCGGCACCGCGCCCTGCAAGACGGCTTGCCCCGCGCACGTTGCCGTTCAGGGCTATCTGAAGCTTGCGGCACAGGGGCGCTATGACGAGGCGCTGGCGCTCATCAAGCGCGAGAACCCGCTGCCCGCTATCTGCGGCCGCGTGTGCAACCGCCGCTGCGAGGATGCCTGCACCCGCGGCGATGTCGACCGCGCCGTT
>DXLT01000040.1:0-8278 GCA_019414555.1 Collinsella sp. | reverse complement strand
CAAACACCTTTCTTTTGTATCGCGTCATAGGTAGTGGACATTATACGGCACAAAGCAGCAACGCGGCGGCGCGCCTGACCGAACGAGGGTATGGGGACTCGTTCGGCCAGACGCGCCGCCGCGGACGAAGCGGACAAGCGGCGATGCGCTTTGGCCTACCTACTCCCCCGCCACGCTCGCGCGCAGCTTGGCGGCGATGGGCTCGGATGCCAGCAGGAACACGAGCATGACCACGGAGCACGCCAGGCACACGATCCAGGTGCTCGCAAAGGAGCCCGAGACGGCAAAGAGCACATAGACCTGCCAAAGCTCACCCACAAAGCTCATGCCCGCGAGCACCGTCGAGGTGGCGATAACGGTAAGCGAGCCCAATACGCGGCCACTCACCTTATCGGCAACATGGCCGATAACGAGCGAACCCACGACACTCACCACGGTGGAGATGGCATTGGAGATGTTGTACTGCGCAAGGGAAATGCCCAGGTCGCTGACGATCAGCGGCTGGAACAGGCTCATGCAGTTGACGAAAATCGTGTAGCACGTGGCCATGATCACGAAGCCGGAGGTCACAACGAGCCAGCCGGGGAAGAACTTACGCTGCTGGGACATACTGCTCCTTATTTAACAAACGAATAGCCGGCGCCGGGCGCCGGTAGTGCCCAAGATTGCCTTGAAAGACAAGGGCATAGGCCTTACGGCCATGCCCGCAGGCTTGAAAGGCAAGGTTGGGTGCTACCGGTGGTCGGCGATATAGCCCAAAGCGACGGCGGTATAGGCCGCGGCGCCGAGAGGAAGCTCGGCATCGTTAAAACGTGCCTTGGGATGGTGCTGGGCAAAGTGTTCGTCCGTGTCGGTTACGGCCGCGCCCACGGTAAAGTACGCACTCGGAATCTCGCTCGAGATAAGCGCAAAGTCCTCACTCGCCATGGCATGGAAAAGCGGCAAGAAAGCCACCTTGGGCAGCACTGCGCCCACGTAGCCAAGCGACGCCTGAGTCATATCGCTGTCGAGTACAAGCGGCGGAACATCCGAAAGCGTCTCGATGGTCGCCGGCGTACGATATGTTGCGGCAACGCCGTTAACGACCTCCGCGATGCGGGTCTTTAGGTGCTCCATGAGCTCAACATCAAAGCCGCGCAGCGTTCCCTCAAGCACGCAGGTGTCGGGGATGACGTTGGCCGCCAAGCCGCCGGCAAACTTACCAACGGTAAGTGCGACTTCCTTGGCCGCCGGCACCTCGCGGGAGATGAGCTCCTGAAGTGCCAGATGCACATGCACGCCGGCCGTGATGGGGTCGATGCAAATCTCGGGGCTCGAGCCATGGCCGCCCTTGCCTTGAAGCGTGATGCGAAAACCGTACACGCCCGAGAGCGCCGGGCTGCCGTAGAGCACCAAACCAAGCGGCGACTGGCTATTGACATGCATGGCAAAGGCGACCTGAGGACGCGGGTTCTGCAGCAGACCGTCGGCGATGGCGGCGCGGGCACCCTCAAAGGTTTCCTCGCCCGGCTGGAACAGCAACTTAACCGTGGCGTTGGCATCAACAAGCTCTGCCTCGCGCGCTTTGAGCATACGAGCCGCACCAAGCAGCGCCGTCGCGTGCATATCGTGACCGCAAGCGTGCATGCAGCCGTTGGTGGATGCAAAGGGCTCGCCGGATTCCTCGGCAACGGGCAGGGCGTCCATGTCGCCACGGAGCATGATGACCGTACCGGCCTGCTCATTCGTGCAGACGCCATTACCCTGGGCCGCGGCGGCACCGGCGCCGACAAGGCCCACAACGCAGGAACCATCGACGAGCGTGGCAAACGGGATGTCCATCTCGGTCAGGCGCGCTTGGATATACGCAGAGGTCTGTGGGAGGCTATTACCCAGCTCGGGCATCTGGTGTAGATCGTGTCGCCACGCAGCGAGCTCGTCTGCAAAAGCCTGAGCTTCTGCAACAAGACCGTCACCGATAGCGGTCTGCGCCGCTGCGGTGGCCTTGGGCGCTGATTGCGGTTGAAGATCGGACAAAGCTGGTGCCATAGATGCCCTCCAGTATCGTTTTTGCAGCAAGCACTTTGATAGCATAAAGTGCAAGGTACTACTTTAAGGGCGAGGCATAAAAAATGCCGCCCCGGGAGGGCGGCGCAACAAGTTGTTTACAATTGCGGGCGCGGCTTTCGACGCAAAAAATCGAAGTGAGTCTCGCTCAAGATAATCGACAGGAAGATGAGCGCGAAGCCGGCGAGCAGGCGCGAGGTGAGCGCCTCCCCCATCAGCAGCACCGAGAACAGCACACCCGAAGGCGACTCCATCGAAAGGAGCAGCGAGCCCGTCGAGGCCGGGACATGCGCCAGGCCGACGTTTTGGATGAGCAGAGCCACGCATGTGCAGCCCACCGAGAGAAACGCCATCGCAGTGATAAAGCTCGGCGTCCACACGGACAGAGGCGCTTGGGTCTCGAATAGCAGCGACGTTGCCAGGCTCAGCACGCCGTTGCCCACAAACATCCAAAACGTGATGACGTTGATGTCCATTTTGCGACCGTACTTGGCAGTCACCGCCATCTGGATGGCGAAAAAGACCGCACCCGCCAGCGTAATGACGTCACCGATGTTGAATTCAACGCTATCGAGCGCCACCAAACCAATGCCCGCCAAGCACAGCAGTGCCGCGCCCAGGTTATAGCGGGTGAGTTTTTCGCCGCTCAGAAAATAGCTCGCGAACGGCACAAGGATGCAGTACGTGCCCGTCAAAAAAGCATTCTTGCCCGCCGTAGTATGTGCCAGACCGACCGTCTGCAACGCATAGGCCGCCCACATGAGCACGCCCATACTCAGGCCAACGATCAGGTTGCGAGCGTTGAAATGTGCAATGATGCGCTTGTGGAAGACGGCAAACATGACCAACGCTGCGGGCAGAAAGCGTACATAGAGCAGCTCGAACACCGGAATGGTGTCGAGCGCATCCTTCATAGTGGTAAAGGAGTAGCCCCAGATAATCGCCACCGAAAGCAGCAGAACTTTCCAGAACAGCGGCGAGCGAGCGCCGGCGCCGCGGGAGGTGCCGCCCGCGCCTAGGTCCTCGCGAGCAACAGGGCTATCGGGCAAGTTTTCGATTTCGTTGGCAGCGTATTGGGCCATGGAACATCCTCACACTCAAACTGGGCGTGGTGTCCGCACGCGTAAGGCTGCGTGCCGCCTCATGGTCAAATAAAAACGGGACGCGCCGGACCCCCGGCACGCCCCGCTACTGTAGCAACAACCAAGCAACCCGTGCAATCCAGCCCACTAAAGCGTTTTGTTCCGCCGTTCTACCGAACGGCGGACCGGCCGACGCTGCGCGAGCCGCATTCACACCAATCTGACGTTCAATTTCAAGGGCGCGACCAGAAGGTCAGCGCCCTTTCATTTCACGTCACCTTGGCGCAAATGCGGCTCGCTCGCTGACATTGCCGCAGCATCAGCGTTTACATTGTTGCGCTAGATTAATTTAGTACTCTCCAGCTTTTCGATGATCCAGTCGTTAGCTTTGATAACCGGACGGCGGAAGACGACGCCCAGGGCCAGCGACGGAATCAGGTAGCTCGCCAAGATACCCAGCTCAATCCAGTACTCCATATGGTAGGCACCGGCCATGGCGGCGTGCATGGCGTTGATGCCGTGAGTAAACGGCAGGAACGGGTAGATCGCCTGGAACACGGGGCCGGTCATCTCGATGGGGAACGTACCGCCCGAACCGCCGACCTGCATGACCAGCAGCACGACGGCGAGGGCCTTGCCGATATCTCCAAACGATACCGTAAGCGTGTAGACGATATTGGAGAACACTAGACTCGCGACCCAGCCCGCCAGCACAAACTGCAGGGGATTGTCGCACTGGATGCCAAAGAACAGAATGTCGCCCGCGCACACGAGCGTTGCCTGCAGCAGAGCCAGACCGCCAAAGAACAGGTAGCGACCCAGGTAGATCTCGTGCAGGCGCACGGGGATGAGCTCGTTGATAAGCTCATCGTCAACCGAAACCTTCATCATGGCCGCCAGTACGATCGAGCCGACCCATAGCGACAGAATCGTGTAGAACGGCGCCATAGCCGAGCCGTAGTTGCGGATCGGATAGACCGGCTTGCGATCGAGCGCAACGGGGCCGGAAAGCGACACGGCGAGGCCCTCGGGGTCGCTGCCAATCATTGTCTTAATCATGGCCAGGTCACCCGAGATCAGAGCGCTATCAAGCTCGTCCTTAAAGGCACTGATCTTGTCCGACGCCTCGCCCAGCTGATTGGAAGCCTTGTTGACCAGCTTTGCAGCCTTGGAGAGACCCTTCGCGAGCGAACCAGAGGCGTCGGTCAGACCGCTCACGGCGCTATCCAAGTCACCCGAGATACCGTTCAGGGAATCCAGAACGCCCGAAATGGTCTTCTTGAGCTCCTTGGCCTTAACCGAGAACGTAGAATCGTAGTCGGACTTGGCACCCGAGATACCCGCCTTGGCATCGGCGATGGCCTGGTCGACCTCGGCACGCGAATTGTTGACCTCCGCCATGCTGCCCGAAAGGGACTTTGCGGTCGCCGTCAGGTCCTTCGCATTGTTACGGTACTCCGCGGCAATTCTGCCCAGCGACGTCGCAGCGGACTTGAGGCCGTCTTTGAGCTTGTCATCACTCACCTGGTCGGCAAGGTTGCGGAGCCGATCGGCCATCGCATCGATATCGTCAGCACGCGTATTGAGCGCCGCTGCGGCTTCGTTGAGCTGAGACACCGTAAGGTCAACATGCTGATTCGCGGCATCGAATGCCTTCGCAAGCTCGGCGGACACGTTGTCGAACGAGCCCGCGCTTCCGTCAATCGCCGCGTCAACGGCATCGCTGGCGGCCTTGAGCGCTTCCTTGGAATCATTGATTCCGTTCTTGGCGTGCTCCATCAGCTGCTTCGTCGACTCATCAACGGTGCCCGTCTGCTTGAGCATGCCACCCGCCGATGTCAACGAATCGGACGTAGAGCTCAAAATGCCCGCGAGTGACGTCGCGCTCGCCTGAACGTCCTGCAGGTCCTCGACCGAATCGCCCAGTGTAGAGGACAGATTGGCGATAAAGTTGCTCACCTGGTCGGTGCTCATATAGTCGAGCAGGCTGGACACGGTCTTAAGGCCGATAGTCGTAATGGTCTTGGTAAAGGTCTCGTTGACCTGGCTCTGGACGGCGCTCGAGCCCTTCTCGGTCACGATCTGTGCGATGGCGTTGGCCTTCTGGTTCTCATAGAACTCGATATCGGCGTGCTTCACGTCGGTCGAGAAGAGCGTCATCATGTCTGCGCTAAAACTTTTAGGGATAACAACGGCCGCATAGTATGCGCCCGACTTAACGCCCTCAATCGCCTTATCGCGGTCGTTGAGGACGACCCAGTCGAAGTTCTCGTTGCCGCGCAGGGTGGCGGTTACGTTTTCGCCCACGTTGACCTCGACGGGAATCAGATCGCTCTCGTAGCCCTCGTCAGTGTTGACCACTGCAATTTTAAGGTTGCCGGTATTGCCGTAGGGATCCCAGCTTCCGGCGATGTTAAACCACGCGTACAGGCACGGCACGATGATCAGGCCCATCACAACAACCAAGCCGATCACGGAGCGGGACACGTTTTGGACATCGCGCTTAAACAGGTGCAGGATGTTTTTCATTTATGCCTCACCTCCTTTAGAGTGCTTGCCAAGCGGGGTGGTGTCCCCGTCGTTTCCGCTTACGTTGTCAACGTCGTCGACATCTTGAGCCTTACGATGCGCACCGATATGCGGCAGACGGCTCGTGGGCTGTTCGCTGTCCTTGGTGCCCCGCTCGCTGGCGTTGAGACCAAACATGCGACGGGCAGCAGGGATGGCAGCCGTGTGCTCGCGCATCTCGCGGCGAAGGTCCTCGTCCGAAAGCGCCGAGATACGCATCTGGGTATTGAGGCTCGCACGGATGTACTCGATGTTGATGAGCCAGCCACAGATGGCGATAACCGAAATGATCCAGATAACGAGCAGGATAATCTTGCCGTTATTGTCGATATCGAGCACCGTCGAGAGCACAAAGAGCAGGACCTGCACGCCTACCACGGCAGCAAAACCGCCCTTGATGTAGTACGGGTAGCGATGCTCAAACGCCACGGCATGATCGAGCAGCTCGCGACGGTACGAATCGGAATCGAGCATGACGCGCATGGCCGTGCGCAGCGAATAGCGCTGGCGCGGCAGGTCGTTGGACTCGCAGATCATGAGGCCCGTCGTGGAAAGCTGCTTATCAAAGAGCAGGTTAAGGTTGAGCAGCAGCGGACGCAGCTGCAGGCCGATAAAGAGCGCCACGATCAAGAACACGCCCAGAATGCACAGGTTGAACAGGTAGTTGAACGAATACATGCCGCCGACCGTCTCGCGCAGCAGATTGATGCCGTAGGTAAAGGGCAGCAGCGGGTGCAGCCACTGGAAGAAGCCGGGCATCATCTCGATGGGGTACATGCCCGACGAACCCGGGATCTGCACGATGACGAGAATGACGCCGATAGCCTTGCCGATATGCTTAAACGTGGTGGACAGCGCATAGATGATATTGACGTAGGTGAACGAAATGGCGATGCCGCCCAGCACGAACAGCAGCGGGCTGACGCACTGCACGCCAATCACCAGATCGCCTACCGTAACGATGATGGCCTGCAACGCGCCCAGGATCACCAGGAGCAACCAGCGGCCAAAGTAGCCCTGACGCGCGGTAAAGCTGCCGATGCCTTCGCGATCGACCTCGAGCTTGTAGATGGCGATAAGCACGTAGCCGCCCACCCAAAGCGCCAGGTTGGTATAGAACGGGGCAATGCCCGAGCCGAAGCTCTTAACCGGATAGATCGACTTGGACGCGAGCTCAACCGGAGATGCCATGAAATCTGCCACGTCATTGACATCGACGCCCATCAGATCGGCCAGCTCGCCCATGGACTCGGAGGTCTGCAGCGCCGCGATGTCATTGGCGGCGGTTGCAAGCTTGTCCTGGACCTTGGCAAGCGAGGAATCGGTCTGGGACAGCGTGGTCTTGGCCTGGCCGAGCGTAGCGCTAAGCTGCGCCAACGTGCCGCGCGCATTTGCAAGTGTAGGTGTCATACCCGAGACGATACCGGTCAGGTCGCCCGAAACGGCAGCAAAAGAGTCGAGCGCGCTCGAGGCCTTCGGCAGCGCGTTTTGGCCCAAGTCCGTCTGGGCTTGGCCAAGGTTGGTCGCACCGGTATGAATTGCGTTATTGATAGCGTCACTGGCACCCGAAACAGCCGCTGCGTCATTCGCCATGGCGCTCGACTGCGCGGACAGACCGTCCTTGATGCTCTGAAGCTTTTCATTCTGCTCTCGAAGCAAATCGATGGTCGATACAATGCGCGCGTCAATTTCCTCGGAACCTGTCGACGTGTCATTGGCGAGAATCTCCAAGTGCCCGATAACGGCCTTATTGTGGTCGATCGTCGCTTGAAGAGACTCGAGCGAGTTGTCGATACGGGTGGTCGTAGATGTGACCGCGCCCGTCAGCTTGCCGATGGCAGCGTTCGCAGAGGCCGACGTCTTGGTGAGCGCAAGGCTGCCTTCCGAGAGCGCCTTGGAGAGCGAGGTGATGGAGTTGCCCGCCGTGGTGCGAGCTTCGCTCAGCAGGTCGTTGCCCTGGGAGATCGCCTGCGTCAGCGACGGTGCCTGGCCTTGCAAGCCGGCAAGTGCCGCATCAGCCGAGGCGATAGCGCCGCTCGTCTTATCGATGGCGGCATTCATATCGCCAATCGAATCGCGCACCTCGCCCAAGGTGTCGGACGCCTCGGACACCGAACTTGCCAGCGAGTCCTGAGTCTGGGTTGCCTTGTCCTTTAAATCGACACCGGCATCCTTGGCGATACCGGCAACAGTCTTGCCTACCGTAGAGACAAATTCCGAGTTGATCTGCTCCTCGATGGTGTTTGCACCGGTATCGGTAACCTTGGGCGCAATGGCGCTCTTCTTCTCATTGACGTAGTACGTGAGCTTGGGCTGATGGTAGTTGCCGTCGAGCATCGAAACCAGGTTATCCGAGAAGTTCTTGGGAATCACGATAGCGGCATAGTACTCGCCGCTCTCGACGCCCTCCTTGGCATCGGCCGTCGAGTCGACGAACGTCCAGCCCAACTGATGATTCTCCTTGAGCTGGTCGACCACTTTGTCGCCAGCGTTGAGCTCACCCACCAAGTCGTTTTGGGTGCCTCGATCGTTGTTGGCGATAGCAATCTTGATGCCTTGGGTGTTTCCATACGGATCCCAGT